>JANTFK010000070.1 GCA_024763595.1 Bacteroidales bacterium
ATGCTTCCGCCATTGCCAGGGGTACCTCCACCTCGGCTTCAATCACTTTTGCACGGGCCTCCTGGGCCTTGGCTTTCATCTCCTGTTCCGTTGCCACAGCCATGGCCCTTCGTTCCTCTGCCTTGGCCTGTGCAATATTCTTATCGGCGTTTGCCTGGTCCATCTGAAGAACCGCACCAATGTTCTTTCCGATATCAATATCGGCCACATCGATCGACAGGATCTCAAAAGCGGTTCCTGCATCCAATCCCTTGTCAAGTACAATTTTAGAGATGAAATCGGGATTTTCCAGCACTTCCTTGTGTGAAACAGAGGATCCGATGGAAGACACAATCCCTTCACCCACCCGGGCCAGAACCGTCTCTTCACCGGCACCACCAACCAGTTGCTTGATATTGGCCCTTACGGTAACCCTCGCCTTGGCAATCAGCTGAATCCCGTCCTTGGCCACAGCGGTAACCGGGGGCGTATTGATCACCTGCGGATTCACCGACATCTGGACCGCCTCCAGGACATCGCGCCCGGCCAGATCAATGGCAGTTGCCATCTGAAAAGATAAATCAATATTGGCCTTGTTGGCCGACACCAGAGCATGGATTACCTGCTCCACATGTCCCCCTGCCAGGTAATGGGCTTCCAGTTCATCACGTTTAATGTAAACCAGTCCAGCCTTAAACGATTCAATCATGGACCTGACGATAACCGTGGGAGGAACTTTTCTCCATCGCATCAGGATAAGCTGCAACAGGGATATTTTAACTCCCGACAGCAATGCGGTGAACCACAATCCGATGGGAATAAAATAGAGAATGATCCAGAGGCCAATGATACTGGCTGCAACGATGATAATCCAGGCGTAATTAAATTCCATAATATTATGTTTTAACAGGTTTTACACTGATTCTGCTCCCCTCAATGGAGACAACTTCAATTTCGGTATGCGCATCTATATACCCTTCAATGGACTTGGCTTCTCTAACCAGATCATTGACCGTAATCTTACCCATGGGAGCCAGCCGTGTCAGGGTTTTACCCCTGTCGCCCTGTTTTACTTCATCTTCCGTAAGGTTCCGGTCAACGGTCCCCTTTATATCTGTCTTAAGCATCAGTTTGCTCCATGTCCTTGCCCTGAGTGACATGGCAATCACAAAAACACTCAGCAATATGGTACCGATCAGGACCCAGACACCGGTAGTGGAGCCATAGTCATTAAAGGCTTTATAGACACCAAAAACAGTAAGGATCAGTCCACCGATGCCCGCAATGGTAACACCCGGAATAAGCAGGAATTCAATCACAAAAAGCAAAATTCCCAGAACAATAAGTAAAATGATCACCGTCATAATCAGATCCTAGTTGTCCACGGAAGCCTTCAGCCCCCGGGATATCAGCTGATACCGGAGCTCCTTCATTTCGGCATACAATCCAGTTCTGACGACACATTTCCCTTTATAGTGAGTAATGGTGGCACACTGTTCTGCCTGGGTCATGGAGTGATCACAAACCTCTACCAGTGTTGCCATAACGTAGTCAAACGTGTTGATCTCATCGTTGTGAAGCACCAGTTTTGCCTTTTGCTGCTGATTTGATTTCTCAGCACCCAGTTTTTGTGGCCTGCTCGTAAAATTACTGTCCATGACGCACGGGTATCACTGCTGATCAAATATATAAAAATTATCCTTTATTTGATCGTTATTCAAGCTGTTTTGCTTTCTGTACCGGTACGTGGGTACCATTGTACCAGGCTACAATAAAAGCATCTTCGTAGCCATGAGAGCGAACAATGGACAATGCGGTGGAAGCATCATCATAATGACTGAACTTACCTGCATAATATTTAACAATATCACTGGTTGCCAGATGTTCCCCCAGAATGGGAGCGATCCCTTGAAATGCATCCGGTTCTACCTCTTCACTAAATGCACCCAGCTGGATCATATAGCGAATTCCTTCTGGTAATGCGACATCAAAGGGAATGGGATGGTTACGATCGTACGGCGAATCGGCCAGGATCTCAAAATTATTTACAGGAGCAGGAGGAGCCGGTGTGATAAATCTGTAGCGTGTGATCTCCCCTATTACAGTGTCTGCTTCAATGATCCCTGCACCAGGTTCCCGGGAGGCGGGTTGTGTGCGGGAAGCTTCCAATGTTTGATAGTGCTCACCGGCCAACATTGCTTCGTCATGGGCCTTTTTCTCCCAGAGCATGATCTGTTTTTGCCAGACCCATTTGTCATTGGGATCAGACGATGCTTTTATCCGGGCGCGTGCCTGAGAGGCCAGATCCTTCAGGGAGTCAGATGCTGCCTGGTGTTTTAAAACCTCAGCCAGCAACAGTTGATAGGCGCCCTCTTCCAGCGGTCCGGATCCCACCTTTTCTGCAGCGGTCCCGGGATGGGCGCTAAGCTGATTCAGCTGTCCGGCATCCGCTGATGCTTCCAGTTGTGTCCATTCAGCAAGAATATCCGATGCAACCCCACCGAGATTGGCAATCTGCTTCAATATCTCATTGTCATTGGGATCGGTTTGCTTCTTTGGCTCCGCCAGATGAACCCGGTAGACCGTTACAGTGCTATCCGTTCCTTCCCTGGTGGAAAAAAACATAACCATCCCCAGGTCCGAACCAGGCAGCAGGAGGTAGTCATCCATTACGGAATTAACCGGGAAACCCATATTCAGTGGCTCTGACCATGTATCGCGTTCACTGTCATAATGAGATTTAAAAAGATCATATCCACCGATACCCGGACGTCCGTCAGAGGCAAAATAGAGGTCCTTTTCAATGGGGTCAAAATAGGGTAGTATTTCATTCCCGCTGCTGTTGAGCGCATCGATCTCCTCCGGTTCGTTCCAGGCTCTCTTTCCCCTGTTCCTGACCCGGAACAGCTCTGCTCCATTCTTATGGTTACGACTGTAGCCGGAAAAATAGAGGTAATCCCCCCTGGAGATGCTATGGGGGACGAACATCAAACCGGTCAACCCATCATGATCCTCATTGTCAGTAAAATACTCAGCTGGTTTTCGTTGTAATTGTCCCCCCTTCATTTTAACCTGTGCATACTGAACCGAATCACTGAGATCGATAAATGTTACATTCATTACCTCAAATGGATTGTAGGCCGATGTTATCTCCCTGGCGCTGCGGCAGGTTCGGATCCAATGCTTGATATTGTAGCTTTTCAACTCCTGCCTGCTGGCTTTCATTTCAAATCTTTCAAAGTATTTCCGGGCATCCGAAAAGTTATAGTCCTGCAGATACGCCCGGCCCAGGTAGTAGTTTACATCTGCAGGAACATCCTTTATCGATGCAGCATACAGCAACTCAATCGCATCATCCAGCTCTTTGTTCAGTTCGACCAGGCAAATCCCCTGATAATAACAGACCATGGCATTTTTCGGATCGATCTCGTGCACTGCCGTGAATCCGGTAAGTGCCTTATTAAAATCACCTGCCTCAAAGCTGGCCAAGGATTGACGCTGCAACCGGACTGCATCATGACTATTCACCTGGCCTGACAGGCCAATGACCGCTGTCAGCCATATTACACCGGTTAAAAAAAAGTTGATTCTGGGTGTTTGTGTAAACATTTTGTTCTCGTATCTGTTCAAAATTAATAATTATCCATGGTTCTGAGAGAAGTATGATTGTTAATAAACACTGCCCGTCCGGGCCCTGTGGTTTCAGGCAATCTTTGTACATTTATAATTTCTAATTGCAATGTCGATATTGAACGAAGGAGACCTTGCTCCTGCATTTGAAGCAAAGGATCAGAACGGTAAACCGGTCGGCCTTAAAGACTTGAGAGGAAAGAAGGTAGTACTCTATTTCTACCCGAAAGATAATACACCCGGCTGCACGGCGGAGGCATGTGATCTGAGAGACAATTACTCACAGTTCCTGGAGAAGGGTTTTGAAGTCATTGGTGTAAGTGCGGACAGCGAGCAATCACATCGCAATTTCATCAGTAAATATGACCTGCCGTTCAGGCTCATTTCTGATCCGGATAAAAAATTGTTACGTAGTTATGGGGCGTGGGGCGAAAAGAAATTGTATGGAAAAACATACATGGGTATTCTCAGGACAACTGTCATCATCGATGAAAATGGCTATGTTGAAAAAATTATTAAAAAGGTAAAAACGAAGGAACACTCCAGGCAGATATTTGCTGAACTATCACATTAACCAGTAAAATCATATGAGTAACGGAAATACCAGTGGCAACAAGCAGGAGAAACTTAAAGCGCTGCAACTGACCCTGGACAAAATCGAAAAAGGATATGGCAAGGGGACCATTATGAAACTGGGGGATGATGCCATTGAAGATGTGCCGGTCATTCCATCCGGTTCCATCGGACTCGACATGGCACTCGGTGTAGGAGGTTACCCCAGGGGAAGGGTTATTGAAATCTATGGCCCTGAGTCCTCAGGAAAGACCACCCTTGCCATTCATGCCATTGCAGAGGCACAGAAAAATGGCGGGATAGCTGCATTTATCGATGCAGAGCATGCTTTTGACCGTTTCTATGCCAAGAAACTGGGTGTGGATATCGAGAACCTCTATATTTCACAGCCCGATAACGGGGAGCAGGCACTGGAGATTACAGATCACCTGATCCGGTCCGGAGCAATAGATATCATTGTGATCGATTCAGTGGCTGCACTTACTCCCAAAGCCGAAATTGAGGGTGAGATGGGCGACTCCAAAGTGGGATTGCAGGCCAGGCTCATGTCCCAGGCACTTCGGAAGCTTACAGCAAACATTAACCGGACCAATACGACCTGTTTCTTTATCAATCAACTACGTGAAAAGATCGGGGTCATGTTTGGAAATCCTGAAACCACCACCGGCGGAAATGCCCTGAAGTTTTATGCCTCTGTACGGATTGACATCCGGCGCATCGGTCAGCTGAAAGAGGGCGATGAAGTTCACGGAAACAGAACAAGGGTGAAGGTGGTAAAGAATAAACTGGCGCCTCCTTTCCGTAAGACTGAATTTGACATTCTTTATGGAGAAGGCATTTCAAGAAACGGTGAGCTGATTGACCTGGGTGTGGAACTGGAAATTCTGAAAAAAAGCGGTTCCTGGTTCAGTTATGGGGAGACCAGGCTTGGGCAGGGCAGGGAAGCTGTGAAAAACCTGCTCAGGGATAATCCTGAATTATCCGAAGAAATTGAGGGGAAGATCAGGACAGCCCTTCGCCAGGCAAGTAAGTAATATACGGAGATATCTTTCTCTTTTTTCGTAACTTGTGGCAAACCAAATGTTGCCGGTTGTATGAATTTTTTACTTCACTTTATTTTTATTGCTGCCTTTCTCCTCATTTACATCATTGCAATCATCATATTGAAACCGTTCCGCATTCATCGCAAGCGCCCAGTTTCAACCATTTTTATCAAGGTTAGTTACCTGTTCTACCTGGCCTGTTTCTTACTGATGGCCTACCTGGTCCTCTTCTTCTCAACCAGCCAGCAACCGGCAGAAGATGTGGATGAAGAGAAAATCCTGAACGGGCTCACCATATTCAGTATCCTTGCATTTTTTATACCCAATGTGGGGATCATGATCCGCAGGAGGATCGTATCCTGGAGGGTTACTTATAATTATTTAGTCACTACCCTCAATATTCTCATTTCCGTGGGACTTTTGTGGTTTATCATTGACCTCCCATGGCAATTCAAATAGCTGGGCCATCTGTTGTACCGCTACGGTCCAGCAACATGAATGCCTGCTTCACTTTCTCCTCCATGGGAAGTTTACCGTTCATCCAGTGAATGGTAACCCCTCTGCGCTCCATTCCGCGAAAATAGGTCATCTGGCGCTTGGCAAACTGATGAATGGCCGTATTCAGTTTTTGAAACATCTCTTCATAGCTATATTCATGCAACAGGTATTTGCTGATATAGCGGTACTCAAGACCATAATAATCAAGCTTCTCAGCCGTAATCCCCTGTTGCATCAACCCATTTACCTCTTCAACCATACCTTGCTGCATCCTTTCTTTCAGCCGGGTGGTGATCCTTTCCCTGCGCATGATCCGGTCAAATTGAATACCGATCACAAGTGGATGTACCTCCTGTTCCTCCCGGAACTCATCAGGCCGGGACCCCTGGAACATGGCTATTTCGATGGCACGGATAAGCCGCTTGCGGTCCGATGTATCCGTGATGTTATGCAACGGACCCAAATGCTTCAGGATTGCTTCGAGATCCCGGTTGCTTTTCTCCTCAAGATCTCTCCTGAGAACCGGGTTTACAGGAACGGCAGGTAATTTGTAATTGCGCAGGACTGCTTCCAGATAGAGGCCCGAACCACCACAGAGCAGCGGCATACATTGTCTGTCAACAACATCATTGTACACCCTGAAAAAATCTTGTTTGAAAAGGTAGACGTTATATTCAAAACCTGCTTCCACAATATCAATCAGATGAACCGGGACCCGATCCCCGTCAACCATGTAATCCGCATAGTCCTTTCCCGTACCAATATCCATGCCCCTGTAGATCTGCCTCGAATCAGCACTGATGATCTCACCTCCAAGATGATGTGCCAGATGTGCAGCAAAAGCGGTTTTTCCGGCTGCAGTATGACCAAGTACCGTAATGAGATTGACAGGCCATTTTCCCATAGACTCAAATATACTGGAATATCTGGTTTTTTATACCTTTGATGCGCATTGGGGATGGCTGGCAAGCTCAATATCAGGAACAAGAAGGCTTACCATGATTATGAGATCATGGAAAAGTATGTGGCCGGGTTACAGCTCCAGGGGACCGAAATCAAATCGGTTCGGATGGGGAAGGTCAGCCTTGTGGAAGCATATTGCATATTTCAGAGCAACGAACTTTATGTCAGGGGTATGCAGATTGCCGACTACGCCTGGAGCAGTTATAATAAACACATACCCGGTCGTGACAGGAAATTGTTGCTGAAACGGCAGGAATTAAAAAAGCTGCAGCGGAAAACCCGTGAGAGCGGCTTTACCATTGCTGCGTTAAAGCTGTTTATTGCTGATTCCGGTTACGCCAAGCTGGAAATAGGTCTTGCCAGGGGTAAAAAGGAGTACGATAAAAGGGAAACCATCAAACGAAAGGATGCTCAGCGCCAGCTGGAAAGAATGCATAAAATCAAATAACCGGAAAGCGGCTACTGAGAGAAGAAGAATTCATACAACTGCCGCAATTCATCCAGACTCATATCAAGCTGAAAATCGAAATACTGATCGATGGTTCGCAGGAGCTCCTCAAATGATATATACCCATCCCCATCCATATCCAGCTGTTTATACTTTTCGGGTAATTCCAGAGAGGATCCAAACCTGTATTCAGGCTGGATCAGGAAAAGATAGTCTTCCACATCCTCACGGAGCATGGCCGAATTACGCTGCTGCATCACAAGCAGGAATTGTTCATCGGTAACTGTTACACCATCTTCATCAACCCACGCATCAGGTGCTGTCCCGGGCTCCAGGTCAAGATAGTCAGGGACCCCGTCCATATCCCCGTCCAACGGACAGCCCAGGGTATCTACTGCAATACCGGTCCCGGTCATCGGGCAGAGATCCCTCAAATCCAGCACCAGATCCTCATCTTCATCACCAAAGAAGAGCGCATCCAGGTCACTATCCATATGGATTGGTTCGTTCGGATCGGGGCGGGGATGTGAAAAGAGGTCAAAATGCAACCCAACATGGGTGTAGAGATAACTGTCGTTCCCTTTGATACCTTTGATACTGGTACCTGAAGAAGCTACATTATCCAGCAGATCTGTAAAAGTATAATGGTAGGACACCCCCACACTCAGGAAGGCGCGGCGATCGATCCTGAAATAGGCACCAAGTCCGACCGGAACAGCGAAGGCCTGCTGGCTGTAATTACCCAATCCGAAATCCTCCTGCTCTTTCCACCGCAGGTCCGTTTCATATTTGTAATCACGATAGAGCATACGGGATGGCCCTGCCGCTGATTCATCCACATCGCGAATAGTACCGTCGGACCAGTAATGATAGGAAAGTCCGTCTGCATCCAGCAGGTCTCCTTTGGAACTGAAACTCAATGTGGAAAAACCTACCGAAATATATGGCGTGACCAGGGAGTTCGCCGGGAAAAAGTGTCCGAACCGGTATTCCAGGTCAAGCTCGAAGGATAGCAGATCGGTTTTGAAATTTAAATTACGGGGAAGATCAGTGTGTGAATAGGAATTCCCTCCCAGCTGACCGCGCATGACACTGAAACTGGAGACAAACAGATGCCGTCTATCTACAAAGGTGGCCACTTTGAGCATGGCACCGGTGTTCCCGATGGCAGAAGTGGAATAACTGTCCTGCACCTCTCCGTAATAACTGAGTACACCATAGGAAAAGGAAAGCACGGGCATATAGACATAGTTGTCATTGATGGTGATCTTGTGTTGTAAAGTGTCCGCATTAACAGCCTGGCTCTCCACCTCCTCAGTTGAGAAAGCAAGTAAAAGCAACAAAACGCTGTATGAAAGAGATTTAGACACCCTCCCCATTTCAAATAGCATTAATGGTGTACCGAACTAACCGGAATGCGCTCCCCATCCCTGAAAGCAACCACAAAGGAGCCCTCTACAGCGGGTAATCGCTCTACACGGTTTCTGTATGCCAGAGCCTGGTCGTAAGTCTGGAACGGCCCAACACTATATTTATACAGACCATGGTGTTGCTCCACTTTTACCTCCATATCCACTCCGCTATCCCTGAAAAAGAGTGGGGCATCAATGGGTGTCCTGTTTGCTGTGAGCTGTACCCTGAAATAGACCCCGGAGCCTGGTTCCAGCACCCTGGTATTCTCGATGATGCCGCCTGCCGGAGTCCTGGTTTCTTCCGGGGTGACAGGGGGCCTGCTCTTTTTCACACTCTCCTGAACCAGTTTTTCATCAGTCGATGATGTCCCTGAAGCTGTTTTTACGGCTCCTCCTGTAGTGACCCCTGTAAGTAACAGGTTGCTCTTCTCGGGGGCGGTAAGTGCATCCAGCTCAACATCCAGCTGCTTGACCTTTACCAGTTTGTTTTCACTACCCGAGGTGTATGTGAGCATGCCTTCAATCACCATGGGCCCCTGTTTCTCATTCTGTCTGGGGATCAACTTGTAAGCCACTTCAAACTCAGGAGAAGGGGGCAACTTCATCCAGATGAATTTAACCGTTGATGTTGCATGTGAAACAATGCCATCATTGGAACTGACCTCCTCAAAAATGTAGCCTGCAGGGATCTTCTCCTCTAACTTGGCATATTTACTTTCTGTGGGATTTTTAATTAACAGGTGAATCAGATAGCCTCCCGATTCCAGTAATACAGGCTTTTGGCGAATGGCCATGGCAAAAGGTTCTTCTCCCGTGGATGCGACAGCGGCAGAAGCATTATCTCCTTTGTAATCCCGGATATCAACTATAAATACCGGATCCAGGGTAGGGCTCGGAATGATGCGGATCTCTTTACTCTGATCAACATTCACAAATTTACGTTCCTCTTCTACCACATAAGCAAAGACACCTCCCAGCATGAAAGTACCTTTCAGGCGTTCATTCACTTTCACCTTGTAGGTTACTGTTACGTCATTGCTATCAGACATCTTAAGCCAGATAATCCGTATGCGTTGGTTATCAAAACTGAAATCAGCATTGGGTGAACTTACATTGGTTGCTGTGAGGCCCAGTGGCAGATCCTGGGAGAAACGGGAATAGTCAGTCAGTGATCCTTTCCTGATAGTAACCGACACCTGGAACTCCTCACCGGCCTTCACCTGGTCCGGGTGATCAATGTAAACCTCCACCTCCTGGCCGCTTACCGAATAAGCGAGAAAAAGCATAGAAATAACGAAACAATGGGAAACTAACTTCATCATACAATAGCTCAATTTTGATACAATGTACAAAATAATTTATCACAAATCAGCGCAATTACTAACACGCACACCACTGAGAGTTTTAGAAGTTCGGACTCAACAGATACTTGGAATAGAAAGAATTAATCACTTTAACTGCCTCGTCGGAACTATCCACCATGGTAAACAGGTCCAGGTCCTCCGGACTGATGTTTCCCTGCTCCATCTGAACAACTTTTGCGATCCATTCCACCATTCCCTTCCAGAATTCAGAACCCACCAGTACAATGGGGAAGCGTCCTATTTTACCTGTCTGAATAAGGGTAGCCGATTCAAAAAACTCATCAAATGTCCCGAATCCGCCCGGTAGTACGATAAAACCCTGAGCATATTTTTGAAACATCACCTTTCTTACAAAAAAATGCTTGAAAGTAATCAACTTATCATGGTCGATGTAAGGATTGGAGGTTTGCTCGAAAGGCAGGTGTATATTGAGTCCTACACTGATTCCGTCACCTTTCTGTGCTCCTTTATTGGCCGCCTCCATAATGCCCGGGCCCCCTCCGGTGATGACCCCGTAACCGTTTTGGGTAAGTTTATAGGCAATCTCTTCTGCCAGTTTATAGTATTTGCTATCCGGTTCTGTTCTGGCCGAACCAAAAATGGATACACAGGGTCCGATGGAGGCCATCTTCTCAAACCCTTCCACAAATTCGGCCATTACCTTGAATATCTGCCAGGAATCGGAGATCTTTATCTCATTCCACGTCTTCTGTTTAAAAGCCTTTTTTATTTTATCTTCACCTGAACGCATGGATATTTAATAATTGGTTAGCTAAAAACAATTTAGTCAATTTATTTCAAAGACAACTCCTCCCGCAGGAAATTGCCGGTGTAACTCTCTTCGACCCTGGCCACCTCCTCAGGAGATCCG
>JANTFK010000071.1 GCA_024763595.1 Bacteroidales bacterium
GGCACGGCTCATATAACTGCCAAACGTCAACCCGTTGAAATTGGGAATTATGAAAAAAATAATGATTGTGGGAAGTTCCAATACCGACTTGATTATCAGGGTGCCGGAGATACCCCGTCCGGGTGAAACCGTGCTGGGTGAAAAATTCCGGACCTTTCCGGGAGGCAAAGGGGCCAACCAGGCAGTTGCCGCGGCCAGGGCAGGCGGGGATATCCTCTTTATTGCCTCGGTGGGAAATGACGCTTATGGTGAGGAGGCGGTCAAAGGATACCGGCTGGATAACATCAGTACCGAAAATATCAAAGTGTGCAGGAGTGCTCCTTCAGGGATCGCCATGATCACTATTTCAGATAACGGGGAGAATGCCATTGCAGTTGCTCCCGGTGCCAATACCCTGCTGACACCGGCTGACCTGGATGAGGCGGAAGAAGCATTTCTGGAGGCGGACTACATGCTGATACAGCTGGAAATACCGGTTGAAACAGTCAGGAAGGCTGTTAAGCTGTGTGCGTTGTTCGATACACAGGTCATACTGAACCCTGCTCCTGCAGCTGACCTGCCCGGTGAAATACTGAAACGGGTACAGATCATTACACCCAATGAGACCGAGGCAGAGAGGCTGACCGGGGTGGTTGTGTGTGATGAAGCCAGTGCCGGGGAGGCGGCAGATGCACTGCACCAGCGGGGTGTAGGAACGGTGATTATTACCCTGGGATCCAAAGGTGCTTTCCTGTCTGATCCTGCATCAGGCGTGAGGAAGACGATCCGGGGTTTTCAGGTGGAAGCGGTGGATACAACCGCGGCAGGAGATGTCTTTAATGGACAGCTTGCAGTTGCGCTGGCCGAGGGTAGAACCATAACGGACAGTGTAAGGATTGCCCATGGAGCGGCTGCATTGTCCGTGCAGAAACTGGGGGCTCAGAGCTCCATTCCCCGCAGGGAAGAGACAGATTACTTTCTTGAAGAACAATTAAAATAATTGCTAAAACCATTTAAAGATGAAAATGAGAATATCCCTGTTGATCTTCGCTTTTTGTGTAGCGTTTGTGCCCGGAAAGGCTGAAATTAAAGTACATACACTGACAACTGACTACAAGACCAACCCGCTGGGAATCGATAACCCTGTCCCGGGACTGAGCTGGATCATCACTTCAGACAGGGATAACACCATACAGGCGTCTTATGAGATCCGGGCCGCACACAGCAGGAAAGATGTGGTGAAAGGAAGGAAGCTGATCTGGAAAACGGACCAGGTTGAATCTTCACGCAGTGTTCATGTAAAGTACGGAGGAGCGCCCCTCAGCTCTTTTCAAAAGGTCTACTGGCAGGTAAGGGTCAGAGATAACCATGGGGAAAGGAGCAAATGGAGTGAACCGGCCTCCTGGGAGATGGGGATCATGCAGGAAAATGACTGGAAAGCCCGGTGGATTTCACCTGACTTGAAAGAAGAGCAGGGGAGATCCATGCCCTCTCCCTACCTCAGAAAGGAATTTGACCTGTCAGGAAGAATCAAAGAGGCCAGGTTATATATCAGCAGTCAAGGCCTTTACCAGGTGGAGATCAACGGGAGCCGGATCGGTAACCAGGAGTTTACGCCCGGCTGGACCAGTTATAATACCCGGCTTCAGTACCAGACTTATGATGTGACCGGGAAGCTGATGCAGCATCAGAATGCCATGGGTATTATCCTTGGCGATGGCTGGTTCAGGGGAAGACTGGGATGGAGACAGGGAAGATCTGTCTGGGGAGATGAGCTGGCGGCCATAGCCCAGTTGATGGTCACTTATGCTGATGGATCCAAAGAGATCTTTATAACGGATGACAGCTGGCAGGCCACCACGGGCCCCATCATGCAATCTGATATATATGATGGCGAGGAGTATGATGCCGGCAGGGAACTGACCGGATGGAGCACACCCGGATATGATGCTGCCAGGTGGCAGCATGTGAAGAGCGTTGATATTGTTAAAACCAGGCTGATTGCCCCGGAAGGCCCTCCGGTTGCCATTATTGAAGAGCTGCCCCCCCTCTCCCTTCACAAACAGGGTGATCAGTGGATCGTGGACATGGGACAGAACATGGTGGGATGGATCCGTATCAGGGCCCGTGGAAAGAACGGGGATGTGATCACCCTCAGACATGCCGAGGTGCTGGATAAAGCGGGGAATATGTATTACGATAATCTTCGCTCTGCCAGGGCTACCGATATCTATCATCTGAAAGGCGCGGGTGAAGAGGTTTTTCAGCCACACTTTACCTTCCATGGATTCAGGTATGTGAGCGTGTCGGGCTATCCGGGGGTCCTCACCACAGATGATATCCGTGGTATGGTGATCCACTCTGATATGGAGCCGGCGGGGACATTCACCTGCTCTGATTCGTTGATCAACCAGCTCCAGCATAACATCCTGTGGGGACTCAAAGGCAATTTTCTCGATGTACCCACCGATTGTCCCCAGCGGGATGAACGGCTGGGCTGGACCGGGGATGCACAGGTCTTTGCTCCAACAGCCTGTTTCAATATGAATACAGCCACTTTTTATACCAAATGGCTGAAAGACCTGGCTGCCGACCAGGCGGCAGACGGTATGATCCCGCATGTTATCCCTAATTTGCTGGGTGGAGGGGGTGCTACGGGATGGGCCGACGCAGGTGTGGTGATCCCCTGGGTGGTTTACCTCAATTACGGGGATGTTTCGGTATTGCAGAACCAGTACGAAAGCATGAAGAGATGGATTGGTTATATGCAGGTACATGCCGGTGAGGATTTTATCTGGTCGGGGGACAGGCATTTTGGTGACTGGCTCGCTTTTGCTTCCAACAGGTCCGACTATATGGGGGCATATACAACCACCGATCTGATTGCAACTACCTATTATGCCTACTCGTCAGGTATTGTTGCCAGGGTGGCAGCCATTCTGGGAAAGGAAGCGGATGCCCGTTATTACAGGGATCTTTCAGAGAAAGTCAAAGCAGCATTCAACGATGAGTTTGTAACCCCCAACGGAAGATTGGTTGCCCATACCCAGACCGCTTATACCCTGGCCCTGGCCTTTGACCTGCTGGACGGGGAGACTGTAAAAAAGAGTGCTGCCTACCTGGCCCGTGATGTGGAACAGTTCGGCCATATTACCACCGGGTTTCTGGGGACGCCGCTCATTTTACTTACCCTTACTAAATTTGGGATGAACGACCTGGCCTATAAACTTTTGAACAGGAAAGAGTATCCTTCATGGCTCTATCCGGTAACCATGGGGGCCACTACCATCTGGGAGCGGTGGGACGGACAAAAGCCCGATTCCACGTTCCAGGACCCTGGCATGAACTCTTTCAATCACTATGCCTATGGCGCAGTGGGGAAATGGCTCTACCAGGTTGTGTCCGGAATCGGAATTGATGAAAATAATCCCGGTTACAAACATATGATCATTCATCCCCGGCCGGGCGGTGGTCTCACAGCGGCCAGGGCCAGCCATAAAAGCATGTATGGCCAAATCGTGTCGGGCTGGAAACTGGAGGGTGAAGAACTCACCATGGAGGTGGAGATCCCTGCCAATACCACTGCCACCATTTACATTCCAGGCGATCCTTCAGGTATCCTGATTAACGGGAGCCCGCTCTCATCCTCGGGAATGGAATATAAGAAGAACAGAGACAATGTAATGGCTGAGACCGGTTCAGGACACTATACCATTGTGACAACCCTGTAACGGGGCTGAGCTGTTTTTACGAAGCGTGTCCTCCGGGAAGCCGTTAACCCGGTTTTAACATATATACCATTATCATGAGGAAAGATCAGATTTTTGTTGTTTTTCTTACGCTGGTACTGATGATCTCCTCCTGTAAGAGCGAAGGGGAGAAGGATCACCCGGCCGGGATTCCCAATATCCTTTTTATCGCAGTCGATGATCTTCGCCCGGAACTGGGGTGTTACAGCCGGGATCATATCCATTCCCCAAACATTGACAGGCTGGCGTCAGAAGGTACAAGATTTGACCGTTCCTACTGCAATATACCTGTTTGCGGAGCCTCAAGGGCCAGCCTGATGACGGGACTTCGACCGGCCCGCCACAGGTTCCTCCACTGGTACACACGGGCAGATGAAGATGCTCCGGGAGTGGTGACACTACCCGGTCACTTCAGGAATAACGGGTACTATACCATCAGTAACGGCAAGGTTTTTCATCATGCGAACGATGCGGTTGAGGCATGGGATGAGATCTGGCGGCCTGTGTCCGGTTCCGTTTCCCCGAGGGATTATGCTATCCCGGAAAATATGTTTACAGATAGTGCAGCAGGAGTCAGGGGACCTCCTTTTGAGCGGGCTGCAGTGGATGACACAACATACCTGGACGGAAAACTTGCAACCAGAGTAATAAGTGACCTCCGGAGAGTGAAAAAGATGGGAAAACCCTTCTTTTTAGCTGCTGGATTTTTTAAGCCCCATCTGCCATTCAATGCGCCTGAGAAATACTGGAAAATCTATGATGGTAAGGTGAAGTTGCCCTATAACAACTATCCGCCTGAGAATGCTCCTGTTGAATCGCTTCACAACTGGGGGGAATTGAGGGCTTATAGCGGGGTTCCGAAAAAAGGGCCGCTTTCTGATGAGTTTGCTACGGAATTGATTCATGGCTACTATGCCTGTGTAAGCTATACCGATGCACAAATCGGAAAGATACTGGATGAATTGAAGAGACTGAAGCTGGACAACAGCACCATTGTGATACTGTGGGGTGATCATGGCTGGAACCTGCGGGAGCACGGGCTCTGGTGCAAGCACTGTAACTATGAAACGTCCCTTCGCACGCCGTTGATCCTGAAAGTCCCGGGCACAAAACAGGTTCGATCGACCGGCGAAATTGTTGAATATGTGGATATCTATCCCACCCTGTGTGAGCTGGCCGGCCTGGAACTTCCCGGGCACCTGCAGGGCAGGAGTTTCAGGGAACTGCTTTTTAACCGGAAGGCCATCTCCGACGGGACGGCTGTCTCCCAGTGGCATGCAGGGATCACGACGATCAGAGAGAACTACTTTTATACCGAGTGGGTCAATGACCGGGACACGGTCTATGCCAGGATGTTATATGATCACAACAGGGATCCGGATGAAAATGTCAATATTGCGGAGCGGCAGGAGAGCAGCACTGTGGTTAGAGAAATGAGCAGGGAGATGCGGCTCCTCAGGGGGGATAACTATTTCCGGTAGCCATTGAAACAGAGCGCTGCGTCAGCTCCTGAAATCAGCTGCCGCCTTTAGCATGGCCAGGTAGTTCCCTGGCGGAACATAACCTGCTATACTGTTTCCCGATCCCAGTGCATAGCCTCCGTCATCAGCACTCATTTCAAGTAACCTGACGGACCGTTTATAGACCTCATCGGGTGGGCTTCTTACCAGGAAATCCACATCGATACCTCCCATGATGGCAATGCGGTCATGCCACCACTCCCAGGCATCTTCCACAGGATAGATGCCATCTTCAAAACTGTGCTTCCCATCCGGTTTCAGTTCTTCGATGACCACATCCATGATCGTTTTCAGGTTGCCGCAACTATGTAAAATGACCGGTTTCCCGCGGCTGTGTATGATCTCTATGATTCTTTGAGTATAAGGAAATACGTAGGTCTCCATCATTCCGGGCGGAAAGATGGTCTGTGTTTTAAATCCCCAGTCATCATTTACCACACAGGCCCCCACCGAATCCATCGAGGAGAGAATCGTATAAAACTCCAGGAGCCGCTGCCCGATGTGCGCAAAGATCTCATGGGTGAGGTCCGGGTCCTCCAGGTACATGGTACAGAGATTCTCAAAACCCACAATGTCCGTGGCATTCTCCAGGATCCCCCCGTTACTGAATCCCAGTAGTTTCATTCCATCGGGCAGGTAGTCCAGGAGCCGGTGATAGATATCATAATTGGCCCTCCGGGCATCGGTCCAGGGATAGCTGTCGAAAGATGCACGGTCTGTGATCATGGCTCCCTGGTTCAGGGAGAGGCTGGCCAGCGAATCCCGGGTTCCCTTTTTAAAGGAAAAGATATCTGTTCCGACTGTGTAGACCGGAGCATAGTCGTAGCCCAGGTTCTTAAAGGCATCAACAACCATCCGGAAATGCGCAGATGATCCCGGTTCCGGCCGGGCATGCAAACCGGCTGCCTCACGGCATATTTCCAGGTTCACAATAAACTCAAACAACACCGGCCGGCCGGCTCTTTCCCGTCTCAATACTTTATACAGGTTTTCAATATCGGGTTGGAATGGTTTGAAAGGTAGTTGCATGAATCATCCACCGCATTAGTACGGAAGAAGCAATGTATGTTACAAACCATAAAAAACAAAATTGCCGGAAGCATTTCTGAAAATAGCATACTTATTTTCTGAAACAGGCAGCTATTTTTGGACTATCTTTAAGCTGATTTATTCATAAATTAGTTGATAACGCCTTTAAACTACTGTAATAAAATGAAGATTATGCTACTTGTGGGAATCACTGTAATGATGATGGTTCCCGGAACCGCTCAAAATAACATCATGCAGCTTTGGGAGGGAGATCCTCCCAATTATCGGGAAACAGGGGAGGTGACAGTCTGGGATACGGCTGATATTGTCAGGATCAGAAATGTGCAGTATCCTGATATCGCCATCTTTCTCCCCTCCAAAAAGAATGCCACAGGTGAAGGAGTGGTCATCTGTCCGGGCGGGGGCTATGCCGGTCTGGCATATGACTGGGAAGGCAGCGATATTGCGCACAGGTTGAATGCTGCAGGTATTGCGGCTTTTGTCCTCAAATACCGCCTGCCCCGGTCAAAGAGCAATATTGTACAGTATAAATCACCTTTGATGGATGCTCAGCGGGCCATGCGGCTGGTGCGTTACCATGCGGCGAGGTGGCATGTTGATCCGGGAAAAATAGGCATCATGGGGTTTTCCGCCGGGGGACACCTGGCCTCTACATTATCGACCCACTATGATACGGGAAACCCGGGGAGCGAAGATCCGGTGGAACGGATGAGCTGCCGTCCCGATTATTCCATCCTGGTCTACCCGGTAATCTCATTTCAGGATGAAATCACCAACATGGGTACCCGCGATTACCTGCTGAGTACGGATCCTGATCCCGTTCTGGTCCGCCACTTCTCCAATGAGTTGCAGGTGACATCCGATACTCCGCCTGCCATCCTGGTTCATTCAGATGATGATACAGCAGTACCGGTTGAAAATAGTCTGGCCTATTACAGGGCATTGAGGGTACATCATATCCCTTCGGAGGTCCATATTTACCCCTATGGCGGACATGGATTCTCCCTGGCTATTGGCAAAGGGTATCTCTCCACCTGGCCCGACCGGGTTGTGGAGTGGATCAGATATGTGAATAAGTAGCGCCATCACCTGCGGCAATAGAATCACCTGCGGCAATAAAAAAAAAGGAGTGATGCATTCGAAAAGGAAAATTCCCGGAAAGATACGGATTCCACATAAGGTGGTATTCCTTATTACCGGCCTGGTATCAACAGTCTGGTTCCTGATCAGGGTCATTCCCAAACCCTCCCGGGCCGCCTATCCCTGTATGCGGGTTGCGGCACCCTTTATGTCCGGATTTGTCATCTATATCCTATCTGTTACAGGATCAGTGATGCTCTTTAAACGTACCCGCCGCCTCTTCTTCAGGGCGCGTTACATACTGGCTGCCGGTGCCTTCCTGACAGCTGTTGCACTATTTATATTTTCTTCCCATATTTTTCCGGAACGACTTCTGGCGGCTGCATCATATGCAGAACCATCTGATTTCCCGGCCAACCAGCCCATGGGAGAAGGACTCGGGATCTTCCCCGGCAGGGTCGTATGGGAGTGGGATCCGGATGCTACCGATGAAAATTGTACCAATACCAGGAATGACCCGATACGTGGTGAAGATGGTTATTTTCTCGCTAAGAACAGCAATCAGGAGGTAATCGATCAAATGATGGCGAATATTGTCATGAAGCTTTCCGGCTCCAGCGACATCAAGTCGGCCTGGGATATGTTGTTTACCGATTTTAATAAAAGAAAGGGAGTCGGGGAGGTAACTTATCAAGCGGTAAGGTGTTATCCCAATCACTTCAGGGATATGGTTTATCTGGAGACGGACCTGCCATCCGGATACGCAGGTCCGGCCACGATCCAGGTATGCAATATGGCCGGGGCACTCATCTGGTCCCGTTCAGAAGATCATTTTACAGGAGGAGAGGAAACCCTGATCATTGATCTGAGCGGGGAACCTGCCGGCTCATATCTATTCACTGTCATTGCAGGGGAAGAGCAACATACCGTTCTAATGAGCAAAATGCCATGAGAACCCTGCGTCAGCTGTTGATGTTCATGTTGTTGACGGTCCTTTCTGTCACAGCCCGTAACCAGGATACCCGGAACATGGAATCACCTGCAAATGGTGTTGTTATGGTAAAGGCTGTGTATGTGGACAGTGCCGGGGTAAAGTGGTTCGGAACGAACAGGGGATTGTACCGGTTCGATTATCTCATTTGGCAATACTATAATGAAAGTGATTACCTGGTGGGCAATCAGGTCAATGCGCTGACATTTGAGCAGAGCGATTCCGGAAGTGTCTTATGGGTAGCTACCACACAGGGTGTTTCCCGGGTGCAGTTGAATGCTTTCGGGATCATGGCTTCAACAGGCTATACGACAGATAACGGATTGTTAAATAATGATGTGGCCAGTATTGCCATTGATTCGCGCAATGGTAAGTTTTTCGGATCGGAAGATGGCATTACCTGGTACCATGACGGAACCATGGATTCTATTCGCTCTGACCTGTATTACGGGAGTATGTTGAATACACCCGTTCGGCAGATGGACATATGGGGCGATACACTCTATATTGCCCAGGAGGGAGGCATTGGAAGATTGGTTTCAGGGGTGGACGGGATTACCGGGGCTTCCAGGTGGACAAGTGAGTTTGGAATGACTCCGTTCTCCGGAAACATAAGGAGTGTAAAGGTACTGGGAATGGATAAGCAGTGGTTCGGTACCGATGAGGGCGTGGAGTTGCATGCAGGTTATTCAGCCAAAGAAAAGTGGAGCATTCTCTCAACTGATGACGGGCTGGTAAACAATGATGTGATCTCGATTTTCGAGGATGCTTCAGGAGGGTTATGGTTCGGAACCTTTGGGGGCGTTTCTAATTATTCTGATGGAGTGTGGAGCAATTATACCACTGAAAACGGATTGGCCAGCGACACGGTTTATACCGTTGCGGAAGATCCCGATGGTTCCCTCTGGTTTGGTACACACAGGGGACTCTCCCACCTGGTGGGCTCCTCCTTCGAGAATTTCCTGACAGGCGAAAGGGAGCCGGCAGCAGAGCCGGTGAATATGGCTGCTTGGTTTAACAGGCACTACAGTGAAATAACCGTCCGTTTTCAGGTACAGAGAAGTGGGCCTGTAATGGCAGAGATCTGGTCTGCGGAAGGAAAACTGTTATTCAGTAAACCACATATCTGCCTTCAACCGGGGATGAATGAGATCCGGATTTCCACTGCACAATACGGGATACATTTCCCCCCCGCTCTTTACATTATCCGGTTATCCGGACCGGATCAGTACGATTCTGTCAAACTTCTGATCTCTGGCCAACATCCATAATTCAATGACAATGCCATGATAAAACGAACCACACTTTTCTCACTCATCCTTCTTTTCTCAACCTTGCTACCGGCCAGGATTATCTCCCACAACGAAGAGCTTGTTTCAGGTTCGACGGTTGAACTGACCGATTCCGGCAGGGATACGGTAACCCGGTTTGAAGCGGATTTCAACCTGGCCATACTGCCTGCTTACTGGAAAAGTTCTGAAAGTTACATGCTTTCCAGTGCGGATAACATGCTGGTAATAGATATTGACAAAGGCTATAATGAGCACGATCACAAGCTGGTGGTTGAGTTCCCTGATCTGATCAATATTACCGACTCCGCTTACCTGTCATTGGATATAAAGGTTTCAGCCTCTGTTATGGTCTATATTTTCCTGTACGATGAAGCGGGCCATGAGGTGCAAACCATGCACCGGGTCAAAGCGGCCGGGGTGATGACCCCGCTTTTTCTGGATGTGGGGGGATCGGGTGAATTTGATTATACATCGGTGAACACACTGCTGATCATTGAAGCCAATGCCCCCCCTGCCATGGATTCTTTACCGGACCTGGATGTGGATCTCAGCGACACCCTGGTTCCGGTCAGACTGGAAGGAATCAGGGATAATAATATCACACTGGATCAACACCTTACACTGGAGGTCAGGCGTGTGGAAACGGGCAATCTTAAGCTTACTGTGAGTGAGGGTGATATTATAGCCTAAGCAAGGAGCATATACCAGATCTTCTTACCTTATGCCGGGAAGAAAAGCATTGATTTCCGTTTCAGAGCCGTGCCCGGTTCCCTTCAGATCTTTTTTGATCCGGATAAAATAGAGAAGATCTTTTACAATCTCCTCTCCAATGCTTTTAAATATACTCCGGAAAGGGGTAAGATCGAATTGTCACTTTTTCAGGAACAGGACGGGAGCCTGGAGTGGTTGAAGATCGAAGTGGCTGCCAGGCTGCTGAAACAGGGTAACTATAATATCTCAGAGATTGCTTATTCGGTGGGGTTTAATAATCCCAAATATTTTTCCACATGTTTCAGTGAAATGTGTCATGTCTCCCCCAAAGCCTATATGAAATAAGTGTTGCTTTTGATCACTGTTTTTGCAGAAGTGAAATCTACTGTACCTA
>JANTFK010000072.1 GCA_024763595.1 Bacteroidales bacterium
AAAAGAGGGCCGTTCACTGCTGGATAATTTCCTGGAGCGTTAAAGGAAGCCCTTGGATTTCTATGGCAGAAATAGTTCAGATAGAACAATTTATCGCTCTCTCGGGAAAATACCCCGTAATAGATGTCCGTTCACCACTGGAATTTGAACAGGGACATATCCCGGGAGCTGTCAATATCCCGTTGTTTGATGATCTTGAACGAAAAATCGTTGGTACAAAATATAAAAAGGTTAATAAGGAAGCAGCCATGTATGCCGGTTTGGATTTTGCCGGCAAGAAACTGGTGACACTGGCAAAAATGGGGGAAAAAGCTGCCGGAAAGAATAAAACCCTGCTTGTACATTGCTGGAGGGGTGGGATGCGCAGTAAAAGCATGGTCTGGCTTTTCGAAACGGTTGGTCTTACCTGTTCCCTGCTGGAAGGAGGTTATAAGTCATACAGAAAGTATGTGCGTGAAGTGCTGGCCCTTCCCCGGCAACTGGTTGTGATCGGGGGCAGAACCGGCAGTGGTAAAACCGAGATTCTTCATAAACTGAAGGAGATGGGAGAGCAGGTCATAGACCTGGAGGGTGTGGCACACCATAAAGGGTCGGCTTTCGGGGCGCTGGGGGAGGAGAAGCAACCTACTACCGAACAATTTGAAAATGAGCTGTGTGACAGGATGAGGTCCCTCAACAGGGACCGGGTTACCTGGATTGAGGATGAAAGCCGGAATATTGGAAGGTGCGTTGTTCCTCCGGAACTTTATGGCCAGATGCGTACACAGGAAATCATTTTTTTAGATATTCCGAGGGAGATGCGGGCCAGGCACCTGGTTAGCCAGTATGCTGCCTATGATTCCGGTGAGTTAAAGGCTTGTGTGTTGAAGATCCGGAAAAAGCTGGGAGGCGATCGTGCAAAAGTAGCACTGGATTCCATTGAAAAAAAAGATTTTTTTCATACAGCTATGCTCACACTTCAATACTACGACAAGGCCTATATGTTTTCGCTGGAAAAGAATCATGAGCACTACCGTTTGCTGACCTCTGCGGTTGTGGATCCCGTAGTGAATGCCCGGCTTCTGCTGGATCATATCGGGCAAAGGAGCTAAAATCAGTATCTTTGTATCCGATATCCGGAGGGAATGAAGAGAAGAGAAGATATTGAATTGCTGGCTCCTGCGGGAAGTTATGAGTCTTTAGTTGCTGCCGGACAGGGGGGGGCAGATGCCATCTATTTCGGAATCGGGCAACTCAATATGCGTGCGCGTTCATCTGCGAATTTTACCGCTGACGATGTTCCGCGTATTGTTGAGAAGGCAGCGGGCCTCGGGATGAGTTCCTATCTGACGGTCAATACGGTCATATATGACCGGGAATTGATCCAGATGCGCAGGATCATAGATCTGGCAGTCAGACATGGAGTCACAGCAATTATTGCTTCGGACCAATCCGTCCTCCAGTATTGCAATAGTGCCGGAGCCAAAGTACATCTCTCCACACAGCTGAATATCAGTAATATTGAGACTCTTAAATTTTATTCAAAATTTGCAGATGTGGCGGTATTGGCAAGAGAGCTTGATCTGGATCAGGTTCAGGAGATTGCCAAAAGAATCATCATGGAGGATATCAGGGGTATTTCGGGTGATCCATTCAGGATCGAGATGTTTGTGCATGGTGCTTTGTGTATGGCTATTTCGGGCAAGTGCTACCTGAGTCTTCATGAACATAACCACTCGGCAAACAGGGGCGATTGTTTCCAGGTGTGCCGGAGGGGTTACCGGGTGACCGATAAGGACCAGGAAGTTGAACTGGATATAAATAATGAGTATATCATGTCTCCCAAAGATTTGAAAACCATTCATTTCTTAAATAAAATACTGGATGCAGGTGTGTCTGTTTTAAAAATAGAGGGGAGGGCTCGTTCGGCTGAATATGTAAAAACAGTATCGGCCTGTTATAATGAGGCCATTCATGCCTGGTCTGATGATACTTTTTCCAGGGGAAAAATTGAAGCTTGGGATAAACGGTTGGCAGCTGTTTTCAACAGGGGATTCTGGGATGGCTATTATCTGGGTCAACGCCTGGGAGAGTGGAGTGAGGTATATGGATCAAGGTCCACCCATAAAAAGATATATGTCGGAAAAGGGACCAATTACTTTGACCGCATTGGTGTAGCTGAAATAATGGTAGAAAACGGAAACCTGAAAGTGGGCGATCAGATAGTCATCACAGGACCTACCACTGGAGTGATTGAGACCACAGTTGATGAGTTGAGAGTCAATGAGATATCGTGCAGTATCGCCACCAGGGGTGAAAGGTGTTCCCTGCCGGTGGATCAGGTAGTGAGGCGATCCGACAAAGTATATAAGCTGGTTCTCCGGACCTGAAGTGCTAACTTTTCAGAATAATCCTGATAATCGTAGAATCGTATGGATCGGACGAAAAGACAAATATCTTTCCGTGATGATAGGATTCAATGATACGCTTGGAAAGTGAAAGTCCCAGTCCCCATCCCCTTTTTTTGGTGGTATATCCTGGTTTGAAGATGGTTTTGAACCGGGATTTGGCAATCCCCTTTCCGGTATCCTCCACATCAATGATGATCCCGTTTGCTGTTTCCACTGCATGAAGAATGACCCTCCCTGCTCCTTCAATGGCATCTGTAGCATTTTTACACAGATTCTCAATGACCCATTCAAAAAGCGTATTATTCAACCTGGCCATGATCGGTTTCTCAGGGATATCCAGCAGGTACTCCACACTTTTCGGTCCCCTGTTCCTCATATAATCCAGGCTTTCGGTCAGTATCCGTGTCAGATTACTATTTTTCAGCGTTGGTTTGGATCCGACTTTTGAAAAACGGTCAGCAATTTTTTCCAGTCTGGCAGCATCTTTCTGCATTTCTTTGATCAATGCCGGATCGAGATTAGATTGTTGAAGCAGTTCCATCCAGCCCATCAGTGAAGAAATGGGTGTGCCCAGCTGGTGTGCTGTTTCTTTTGACATGCCTGTCCATACTTCATTCTGTTCGGCCTTCCTGGAGACACTGAAAGCAATGTAGGATACCAGGATAAACAGCATGATCACCCCCAGTTGCACATAAGGAAATAATATCAGTTTACGCAGCAGGATCGAATCACGATAATAGAGAAGCTGGTATTCATTGTTATCCAGGTTGATGATGAGTGAGTCATTTTCCTCCTTTGCATAGCGAAGCTGTCGCTCCAGGTATTTTGGGTCCTCCACCCTGGTGGAGTCGAGATTTTTATGACTCAGGATTTCCCCTTTGGAATCTGTAAGTATAACAGGGATGTAGTTATTGCTTTCGATTACTGAAAATGGGAAAGCCAGGTCGATCTCAAAATCAGCCTTGTTCATGATACGGATGGCTTCGGCCCAGAGTTCCATATTTTTTCGCTCAGTGATCTCAATGTGTTTAACCAGTCTGTGGGTATACCAGAGTGAACCGGCCCCGATCATCACTGCTGCCATAAACAGGATGATTTTCCAGCGTTGTTTTTTCCTGTAGATGTCCATATCAATGTGGTTTATCAGGGTTGTTCATCTAAAACGAAGGCAGGTAAATGTTTATTCTGAAGCGTATCCGCATTTGATTGTTTTTTCCACCATTTGCGTTTCTGCCGACTCCCTTTTTTTGTTCCAACAGTGTCCGGTTCGTCGGAAAATTCAAACCTGAACCCCTCCTCCTGCCCCGCTTCCTGTTGCCGGTTATCCTGCCTGGTAGTATCCCGCTGGAAAAGTCCCAGCTCACTGTTCAGGATATTTTTAAGTTCGGACCGCTCCTCCTTCAGATCGTTCCGGATCTTATGTGCGGTTTTTTCACGGTCCAGTTCAACCGCCGGACCCGATCCGTTATTATAGATCTTCAGAAACAGTGTCCGGGTATCTGATTCATCAGCCGCTATCTCAAACTCATGGTTCTTTCCATGCTTAGCCTTGTTGTACAGCAACTGGGACAACTTGAGCTTTATACGGTAGTCATAATGATTGTCAAAACCATGGGTGCCGGATGCAGATAGATTCAGTGCGTTGGATTGAATATCCATGGAGGGGATAATCACCTGGCTCTCTTTTATCAGGATATTATTTTCCAGGGTCTGGAACTGAATATGTTGTAATTCATCGACATCGATAAACCTGGAAAGGGCCATGATAGGAGAAAACCCATTTAGTTCGCCATCAAGTATGGTGACATTGTTTTCGCTGTGGATCGATTCCGGATGAATGTTGAATGTGGAATCGAAATCCGCTGAAAATATAGAATTCCCGGAAATGGTCCCCTTCAGGTGCTGATCAGTAAGTTGTGACTGTCGAAAATTGTTAAACGAATAAAAGAGGTTCCGGATATCAAGGTTATACATACTTGAGTTAACATTTATAAAGATCCTGCCCCTGTCATTCTGTACCATACCCAGAGAGCCCGATAATATGCCGTCCATGGTTTGCATGGAGAGCGAATCAACATAGAAAAAAGGAGCATCATAGGTGGCCACTCCCCGAACATGCTCAGCAGCCAGTTTATCCATATAAAACTTGTTCAAAACGAAATCAAGTTTCAGGTTCAGCTTCTCCGGGAAGTAAATGGAGGAGTTCCGGCCCGAGTTGGCTCCGGGTATGTTATCTAATACTTCCTGGAGATCAAGCAGATTGGAGCGTAATACACCAGAAGCAACCAGCACTTCATTTTTTGCTGTAAGAAAAGAGAGCAAGTTGAACCCGGAACCATATATTTTAAAGTCGCTTCGGCCAAATGATCCTGAAAATGACGGCTTCCAGAAATCATTGTCAATCCTGACAGAGCCATTAACATTGGAGAAGGGAATGCCCTCTTTTTCCATTAAAACCATCACATCTTCCAGGGTGATGCCTCCCGATATATCCAGCGAAAGGAATTTTTTCCCGCGTGGTTGTTGCCTGTTAAAAGTGCCGGAAGCCTTTATATCGCTTATTATCAGCCCGGAGGCTTTATACAGGGGGATGGATTCATACCAGTCGATCCACTGGCCCGGATGAATGTCTCCTTTTAAATAGAAAGAGAAATCGGGATACAGGAAGTTATGAATCCTGCCGCGACCGGAGATATGATCTTTTCCGATGTCGGCAGTCAGGGACTCAATAACCAGGGAAGTGGTAAGGGGATTGAACGCTCCTCCGTTTGAATAGCTGCCGGTCAGATTCAGGTTCCTGACTTTAAAAGGCAGTTTGCTCCATTGCAGGTTTGCCTGTGAGGTTTGAAAATCGGCTTCAATAGAAGGGGTAAGCGTGGAACTGGCTAATCCTTTAATCCTGGTATAGAACTGCATGATCCCATTTCCTTTCAACTCTTTTAATGGATTGCTTAATTCCCCGGGTAACAGATCCAGGATTTCATGAATCTCCAGATCCCTGGCCGCGGCATAGAGGTCAACTGCAACACCCTGGCCTTTGTGTATGACAAACAGGCCATCCACATCAGCCAGTATCCGGTCGATACGCAATTGTCCTGATTTAATGGTGTAAGTCGAGTCATCCACCGTAAGGTTCAATCTGGCTTCCACATCCCTTTCGGAAGCATACCGGATCCCCTTGTTGGTAATTTCATTTAACCGGCCGCTCATGGAGCCTTTGATCTGGGTGCTTTTTTTGGATAGTTTTCCATTCAGGTCAAGCTGGGTCAATGAGCCCCCGGAAACCAGTTGTTTAGCCTGATTGTTTAGATTGATCTGAAAATCTGCAATGCGCATCTGGGTAAGATTAATAAATGGATCATCTTTTTTCCGGGAGCCATTCCCTGTAATAATCTTATAATTACCTTCTCCTTTTTTATCTGTGTACAGATTCAGCATCCCATTTCCTATTTCCATTTGCCTGATATTGTATTTTTTTCGCATCAGGCTGAACAGATTGAAGCTGATACTTACTGTCTGAGCCGTCAGAAGTGTATCTGCCTGCTGACCTGCAAAATCACGGGCATTGAAATTATGGCTGGACCAGATGGTGATATCTTTCAGTACGATGGAAGTATTGGGAAACTTGTGAAACACCTTAACCGAGGCTTCTCCCACCTTTACGCTGCTGTCGAGCCTGTTGTTGATCTGGTGCATAACGTAGGACCGGAGCTCCTCCCCATGGTATTTTACCACAACCACACCTGCAATAGCCAGCATCAGCAAAAAGACCAGTAAAGATGCCGCAAGGTATTCAACTAAGATCCTGAGACGCCCTTTCATCAGTTTATCAATCACCGGTTAATTGTATCCTTATTTCAGAAATTCATTGAAATCATAACTTTTATCAAGTTCAAGAGGGCTCTGGTTGAACCTGAATAACCTTACCGGGTGATCCCCGAAAAGGCTCATCCGGTTATCTTCAACCTGAAGTATGCATCCTTCCCTGAGCCCCAGTACGGTATCTTCAGTATTTACCGCCAGGTATTCCATGATACGGTCCTGTCTTGTTTCCCCTGCATGACCCGGAGGGTTCAGATCTGTATAGTGGGGATTGATCTGGAAAGGCACCAGGTTAAATGCATCAAAACTTTCGGGTTCCAGGATGGGCATGTCATTGGTGGTCCGGATGGTCGGACATGCAACGTTGCTTCCGGCGCTCCATCCCACAAAAGGAATACCTCCAAGAACGCGCTCCCTGACAGGACCGGTCAGGCCCTTCTCATGGATCATTTTGATCAGCTGAAAGGTGTTTCCACCTCCCACAACAATCGCTTCAGCCTGTTCAACTGCAGTTTTGGGATCAGGTGCGTGGTGGATAGATACAATGGTTTGGCCGATCTCTGTAAAACGTTCTTTTACACGCGCTTCATAGTCATCAAAAGAGATTGTAACCCCGGCATAGGGAATAAAGAGACAGTTTAGTGGATGCTTCCCCAGGAAATCGCGAATACGATATTTAGGATAATCCAGGTAAGCTTCTCCTGCATTGGTGGAATTACTGATCAGAAGCAGTCTCATAGGCTGGCAGCTATGGTTCTCCGGCAAAGTTAATATTTTCAAAGAGGCAGCAAACCATAAAAAAACCGGCCGGCCGGGGAATTTATTCCCAGGATAGCCGGCCGGGCGGTAGTAGAAAATCTCGTTTACCAGTTAACAAAAGCGAGCCCAATACTGAACGGATAGAGTTCCGGTCCGCCATTTTCTTTAAAAAGTGTGGTCATGTAATAGTTAGCATAGAAATTAATGGCCCTGTAACCAACGCGGGCGGTTACGCCCCACCGTAGCGGGGCAAGGTTGTAATCGCCTTTGGCTTTTTCTTTTGACTTTTCCCCGCTGACAGTATATTTCATTTTGGTATTGGACCACAATTTTACACCTCCCAGCACGCCCCCTGAAATGTGAATGTTGTGCTTACCTGCAGGGATCTGAAATTCCAGGAGCAGTGGTGCATACAGATAATTGACGTTCAGTTTTGATTTGGTGATATTCCCTGCATAATCCGGCACATACGTATTGATTACGCCGGTTTCAGGATCCTTTCGGATGCTGTTCTGGCCATCGAAGCTGTAGTTGATACATTCAAAACCAAGCCCGGTTACTAATCCTGTATAATCGCTACCCAGACGGAAGCCATAGTCAATGAAATTCAGATTCCAGTTCCACGATTTGCCGGTGTTCAGATCCATGTAAGCATCACCAGGAGGTAGTGTCATGGAGAGATCCTCTGTTACATAGTTATTGAGGCCCACTTCCAATCCGGCAAAATGTGGCCTGAACTTTTTTTTCTTTGTTTTACTTTTAGGTTTATCCTCCATTTCCATCACCTTTATCTCTGTTCCTTTTTCTCCTTCTACAATGCTGATTCCCCGGGAACCCAGCACTACTTTTACGGTATCTCCATTTTCTTCGACGATCAGCACTTCATTCTCTCCAAGCGTTATCCTTGTATTGTCAGGTGTCTCGATGACCTCAACCCTGCCCATCACATTGATGGTATCACCTGCATCAGGTGTTTTTTCAAGGGTGGGAGCTTCAGGAGTCTCAGGAACCTCCGGTGCTTCGGGCGATTCCGGAGCCTTTTCCAGGGTGGGTGATTGATTCATCTTTGGTATTGTATCTGATTCCTGGGCCATGACTGCCACCATCCAAAGCACTGCTGACAATAGTACAATTGTTCGTTTCATCTGTTCTGATTATTGATTTCAGAAGTAGGACGGGTAATCAATGAAAAAGTTACAGCTCCTGGAATTTAAGGCCAATGACCACTACATCGTCGACCTGTTCAACATCTGCTTTCCATTGTTCAAATACGGTGTCCAGGATCTCTCCCTGTTCAGACATGGTTTTCTGAGAATTTGCAGCCAGCAGTTTTTTGAAGGAGGTATATTTGAATTTTTTTCCATGAGGGCCTCCGAACTGATCGGCGAAGCCATCTGAAAAAATATATATACAATCGCCGGGCGCAATGCTGATCTCCTGCTTTCTGAAAGGATCCATTACCCTGTGGATCGATACAGGCATTTTATCGGTCCTGTATGCTGTAAGTTCACCCTCATGGACCAGGTACAGGGGATTGTTGGCACCGGCGAACACCAATTGCCCCTCTTTCGGGTTAATTTTACAGACCACCATATCCATACCATCTTTGGCCGCTTCTGTATCATCCTGCTGGTGAAGATTGTCAATGATTTGGCTTCGCAGCTTATTGAGCATTTCATTGGGATCAATGTTGGGATGCTTATTTACAATCTCGTTCATCATGGCGATACCCAGCATGCTCATAAAAGCTCCCGGGATACCATGGCCGGTGCAGTCCGCAGCAGCAATATAATAGTGATCATGATGTTCACTGAACCAGAAAAAATCTCCACTGACAATATCCCGGGGCTTAAACAGAATAAAATGGTCGGGAAGACGATCTTTCAAAATATGGGAGGAGGGAAGCAGGGAACGTTGGATGGTCAGTGCATAGCGGATACTATCCATGATCGATTTTTGCTGTTGGGCGATCTGGTCGCGCTGGTTTCTGGCAAAATCGCGCTGTGCCTCAATTTCCGTGTTGGCAACCTCAAGCTCGTGTGTGCGTTCCCTGACCAGTTTCTCCAGCCTGTTTTTCTGTGCCTTGATGGCACTGATCCGGATCACATAGATAAGATATACGGAGCCTATGAACAGCACGATTAAAGAAATCCTGAAGGCCCATGTATTATACCAGGCTGTCTTGATGGTAAATTCATATTTTTCAGCGTAGCCCCAGATATTATTCTTGCCTTTTGCCTTGTAAATGAACTCATAGTGCCCGGGGGGCAGGTTGTTGTAATATGCCCTGTATTCCCCTCCCCTGTGGTAGGAGGAGTACTTGTTTCCCGTTCCCCGTAAATAGTATTCATATTCCACCGAGGCTTCATCGGAAAATGAGAGCGCGCTTATTTCGAAAATAAAACTGTTTTCATTATGGGCGAATACTTTCCCGTTTTCTGCATTAATGGGTTCACCATTGAGATATAGTTTTTCAATATAGCATACCGGAGCATAAAGCATGCTCGATTTGGCCCGGATGTTGAAATTGGATACTCCGTGGTACGTGCCGATCCAGAGCAGGTCATTCTGATCGAGGAAGAGCCCGCCCGGTGTGATCTCATCTCCGCTCAGTCCGTCTTTGGTATTGATGGTAAATTCAAAATCCTGGCTGGCAATATTGAAATAACTGAATCCTTTATTGGTACCGAGCCAGAGGTAGTTCCTGTTTTTTGCCGGAAGAATGGATTTAACAACCATCTCCCTGTTGAAGCCCGAAAGCTCCAGTTGTTCGAACCGGCCGTCGCGTACTACGCCAATTCCGCAATCGGTTCCCACCCAGATCAGCCCCTCTTCTTTATACAATGACCATATATTACAATCAGTAGGCTGAATCAATTCAAAATCGGTTCCATTAAAAGCCACAAATCCCGCATTGTTCCCCCCAATGACTTTTCCATTATATTCAATAAGCTGTAAAATATTATTTGTGAATTTGTTTTTCAACTGTATGGGACGGGAATGAAAATCAGGGAAATAATATATGATACCGTTGATACCTGTAAGCAGGAAGATCTCACCGTTGCCGGTCACAAAGATATTTTCCAGACTATGTGGGATCTGGTTGAAAGAGGTACGTCTTTCAATTTTCAGGGTTTTGCAGTTCACCTCCAGCATTTCTTCATTATTGGCCAGCAGAATGTTGTCGTTGGGTAACACTGTTCCGGTGAACTTAATATTCCCTGATCCGGTCCTGGAGGTGAAATTCACCAGTTGGTTATGATGGAAATAAAAGATCCCGTTGTCGGAAGTAAACCAGATTCGCTGATATTTATCCTGGAAGATCGAGTAGATGTAGCTGTTTATGATGCCGGGATAAAAATTGCGCAGACCTTTCCGGTTGGTGAGTCTTTGCAGACCACCGGAAAAGCCGATCCAGATATTATCTTCCTGATCGATCAGAAAAGAGAGGATCTTATTGTTCTTGATTCCGATCTCCTGTTGGTAAACAATGGGTTTCTGGTCGGTCGAAATGACCTGCATAATCTTTGAGTCGGAAACCAGCCATACCGAGCCAAACTTATTGGTTGTGATATTGGATATTACATCAACAGGGAACCCCAGGCTTTTATTGAGATTCTGCCAGGTTGTTTCGAACCGGTTCTCTATCAGGGCTGGTAAATGGGTAATATGCAGACCGTCCCTGGTGGAGATCCAGATGCTGTCATTGGCATCGACAAACACAGAATAACTATCCAGATTGCTCAGCTGGGTGA
>JANTFK010000073.1 GCA_024763595.1 Bacteroidales bacterium
CCGGGTGTGATCTATTTTTTCTTCCTTTCTGGTCCTTTCCAGGCATGCGATACGACAGATTTTTAACAGGTTTTGCATGGTATGCCAAAACCGGGAGCTAAAAGTAAGTAATTCTGATGGTTATTGACTGCAACGGGGACAATTTTTTACTGTTTCACGGGGGGACGAAACGGATGGTTGTGAATTTTACTGTAAATTGGGGATATGAAAAGAAAACCATATTCCGTTTATCTGGCCATAACGATCCTGGCCACCTGGGTGAACCTGTCTGCACAGCTCCCCATTGAAAAAGGGGATCCGCCCAATCCTGATCATATTCCCGGCTTCTACAAAACCAGGTTAAGTGACATTGAAGATGAGATCGGTCAATTGAAGACGGGCAAGCACGAAGTGATTGCCACCTCTCCGGGCGGGAGGCCTGTTTATGCAGTTTACTATGGAACAAAGGAGGATTTTCACTCCCGGGCCAACTATAATTCAGCCGTTGCGGCCAGGGACCCGGTCTATTTTGCCAGGAAGGGACGTGACACCAAACCGGTTGTTTATTTTATAGGCCCGGTGCACGGACAGGAGGTAGAGGGCATTGCCGGTATCGTGAACCTGATCCATGTTGCTGAAACCGGAGTGGATCATCGCGGAAAGGAGTGGGCCTCCCTGAAACGCAAGCTGGAAAAATGCCGGGTCATTATCATTCCGTCTGGTAATCCTGACGGGCGAAACAGATGCCCTTATGACAGTTTTCTGGGTCTGCCCGATGAGATCATGACAAAATACGGGCAGGGGACCCGGCAAGATGGCACTTCATGGGGATGGCCCCAGGCCAAGTCGCTTCATCCCATGAAAGGGAACGTAGGCATACTGGGGGCCTACTTTAATGATGACGGGATCAATCCCATGCATGATGATTTTTTCGCCCCAATGGCGGCTGAGACCAGGGCCATCCTGGACATAGCCCGTGCGGAAGTACCCGATATAACAGTATCCCTGCATTCCCATGAAAACCCGCCCAGGATTCTGCCGGCACACTATGTACCCTGGTTTATGAAGGAGCGGATAACGGATCTGGCCAGGCGCCTCAATGCACGTTACAGGCAGGCTGGCCTGGCATATACTCCTGATGAGTGGATCGACAACCCCACCATTGAAGATGAGACGTTCCCGCCCAGGACCAGCTTTAACCTGATCAGTGCACTGCACCATGTTTCGGGTACCATGGCCTTCACTTTCGAGTGTAGTCACGGGACTGTGAATGAAAGAACCCCGGAACCCATTGTTTCTTATGATGATATCGTGGATATCCAGCTGAACCTGTATGAAGAGATGCTGGACTATATCCTGGAAAACCGGCTCTACTGGGAATAGGATCGTACCTGTTGTGATCACTCAATCTCCGAGATCCATTCCCGGACCATTGGATGGAACAGCTCCTCTGCCTGGATCATCCAGCTCAGGTCCTCCCGTTGACTGGCAAAATGGTAATACCTGTCGGGGAGATAATGATCCGGGTAGGTAATAAACCGTGTTCTGGCATAGGTTCGTTTAAGTGTATCCCAGGCTACTTCGAAACTCTTCAGTTCCTTTTCTACCTGTTTCAGGCCCGCTTCCATGGCCTTCCTGTCTTCGGTATCACATTGTTGAAGTGCCAGCAACAGGCGAGGGGCCGTAACTTGGAAGTCATTCAGCGCTTTAAAAACTTCCCAGTGGTACCGGTTCCGTGTGGAAGTGTGGTAATACCGGTCGATAACTTCTGACGTGAGGGCATACTTCTCAACCACCTGACCCGCCCTGGAAATTCTTTCGGCATACTTCTCACTCCACTCCCCGGGTCGGCCGGGGTCCGGAAGTACAATCAGCCGGTCGGTGAAATCACGCTTGTTCTTCTGTTTCTCTTTTTCAGCTTCCGGGATCCAGTGGGCAAGTCCGGGCAGGTTGAACAATGCATTTTGCTGGTTCTCCCGTGATCCGGTTCTGTTGAATGCCTCCCCCCATAAAGCGGCGGCTTCTCTCAGCATGCTGTAAAACTCATAATAATGTGTTTCCTCAAGCCCAAATTCCCGTTGAAGGTAGGCACGGTCAAATGCCTCGAGGGATCTGTTGGAGGACGACCATCCATATTCGGCAGCGGCGATAAAGCCTCTCCAGTAGGTTTCAAAGTGCGGTGACTTATCATCCCAGGCCGTACAGAACATCCCCTTTACTCCTTTTTCAGCTGCTACTCCCAGAAAACTCCGGATGGCCATGGGACCTCCATCCGGGTTATTTTCATCCCTGTTATCGTAAGGAAAGAGGAGTGCCCCGGTTTGGGCAGCAGTAGAAACCATGCTCTGCAATCCATGCTTTTTGTACCACTCCAGGGCCTTTAAGTTTCCCGGTAGCCTGCCCAGCCTGTAGTTCCATCGCATATAAACGCAATTTTTCGGAAACAGGGTAATCAGGCTATCCAGTATAGGTTCACCGGCTTCCCAGTCCTTCTCTGCCTGACCGGGATCATACCGGGTATTCCAGGTACTCTCGTATACACCTGCCATTTTCAGGGGCATGTCATCCCAGATGATGGGGGTGCGCCCCGATGCTGCGGCCATATCACACATATTATTTAACCAGTGGAGATAAAGACCCAGTGCACCGACCTCTTTGTATTTCCCCCTGCAACGGTCGCACAGGCCCAGGTCACCGATCTCATCCCCGCCAATGTGTACATACTTCGAACCCGGGGTAGCCTCAAAAGCATCCAGCAAAAGGTCCTGGTAGAGTTCATAGGTGCCCGGTTCCATGGAGCAGGATACCCACCGGCGGTCGGGGATCTCTCTTAAATATTTGTATTCGGGATGTTTCAGTATGAAAGTGGCATGACCCAGTCCCTGTACAAGGGGAGCGATCTCGATATTCCGCCTGGCGGCATACCTGGTTAAGGCAGCCATTTCGTCAATGGATATGGCCTGAGGGGCTCCCACCGCCGGCTGTCTCACATAACGGAGTTTGTCCTCCACCTCAAAGATCACAGCGTTGATCTTATACCGGGCCAGGCGGTCAATGCTGTTATAATAATAGTTCATATGATCCAGGTGGTGCTTCACATCAAAATGTACGGCCCTGTATGCAATGGCAGGGTAATCTGTGATGACACAGGCGGGTATGGGCTCCTTAGAATCTCTTGCATCTTCCAGTAACTGTTCAAGGGTCTGGCACCCATAGAAAAGTCCTTCCTTTCGCAGGGCCCTGATTTCAACACTTCCCCTATCAACGGTCAACAGATATCCCTCCGGATTGTCGATCTCCTGCATGGTCGTATCGATCACAAGGGACAGCATTCCCCGTTCTGTGGGACCTCTCCTGTTTGGGGTACCTTGCTGGTCTTTGTTACTTCTCTTGTTATTGTCACCTCTGCTGCCGGTGGACCAGGTTTCAGGCAGCCGGGACAGGATCTGTCCCATGACCGGCCTGCTTTTCACAGCATGCATTTCAATGCGGTTGAGTTCTCCGTAATGCAATCCTCCCCTGCCTGTTATCCGGATATGCTGAGGTTGCGGGATCAACCTGAATGGTTCCGGCAGATCTTCAGAAACAGAACCCGGAGCGGAACCCGGAGCAGAACCCGGAGCAGAACCGGAACATGAAATAAGGGAGAGTGAAAGGATCACATACAATAGGGTAATTAGTCTGTTCATGAGTTCCAGGGAGTTATGTAACTAATTAGCTGATAGCTAAAAGTAAGGAAATGGGCCCATACTTGAAATAATAATCCTAACTTTAGTACCGTTTTTAAAAATCAGGCTGTTATTCAGCATATAATTGCATCTATTATGAGTTTGGTTATTTCAATTTCAGGGATCAGGGGGACCATTGGCGGTAAACCGGCTGAAGGGCTGACCCCCATCGACACCGTACAATTCGCATCTGCTTATGCTTCCTGGCTGATAACGGCCTCTGGGAAAGAACAGCCACGGGTGGTCCTGGGCCGCGACGCCCGCATTTCTGGACCGATGGTGGAGCAACTGGTCACGGCCACACTCTCTGCCATGGGTGTACATGTACTGCAGGTTGGGCTGGCCACCACACCTACTGTTGAAGTAGCGGTAACAGAGGTGGAGGCTGATGGAGGTATTATCCTCACAGCCAGCCATAACCCGGCACATTGGAATGCCCTGAAACTGCTCAACGGAAAGGGTGAGTTTTTGTCTGCTTCGGATGGGGCCGCTATTCTTGAAAAGGTGCGTTCCAATGATTATAACTATGCGGATGTTAAAAAACTTGGAACCATTAAACCCCTGGAGGGTATGGGAGTCAAACATATCTGGCAGGTGGTTGACCTGGACCTGGTCGATATTAAGAAAATAAAAGAAAAGAGATTTAAGGTGGCCATTGATTGTGTGAATTCTGTGGGAGGAATTATAATACCCCAGTTGCTTCAGACGCTGGGAGTAAATGAGGTCATTGAACTTTATTGTGATCCTACTGGTGATTTTCCACATAACCCAGAACCGCTTCCGGAGCACCTGACCGAAATCTCCCGTACCATGAAACAAAAAGGAGCAGACGTGGGCTTTGTGGTAGATCCGGATGTGGACCGGCTGGCCATTGTGTGTGAGGATGGCTCCATGTTTGGAGAAGAGTATACCCTGGTGTCTGTAGCCGATTATGTCCTCTCCAAAACCCCCGGGAATACGGCTTCCAATCTATCCTCCACACGTGCCTTAAAGGATGTAACGGAAAAGTATGGGAGATCTTATTATCCGGCGGCTGTGGGTGAAGTGAATGTAGTAAATGCCATGAAACAGAACCAGTGTGTAATTGGGGGCGAAGGAAACGGTGGAGTCATCTACCCTGCCCTTCATTATGGCAGGGATGCCCTGGTGGGTATAGCACTTTTCCTGACCCACCTGGCCGAAAGCGGTAAAAGCTGTAGTGAATTAAGAAAGCAATATCCCGATTATTTCATCTCAAAGAACAAGATCAGCCTTCCTGAGGGGACCGATGCCGACAGCATACTGGCGGCCTTTCAGGAAAAATATGCGCATTTTCAGGTAAATACCGTTGATGGTGTGAAGGTGGATATGCCGGAAGGCTGGGTACACCTGAGGAAATCCAATACGGAACCTGTTATCAGGCTCTACGCCGAAGCGGGATCAAAAGCGGAAACGGAACGCATTGCGGGTCAGGCTATGCAAACCATCGATCAGCTGATACAATAGTCAATTTTGACAGAACCCATGAAAAAAAGAACATTAATAGCCATTATCGTACCTGTAGCAGTGATCGCCGCACTGGTACTCTATTCCGTATTATCCGGCAAGGAGAAGGAGGTGCTGCTGGAGACAGCGGTACAATACGGAGAGTTTGAAATTGCAGTGATGGTTACCGGGGAATTGCAGGCCATCCGGGAGACAGAGATCAAGGCTCCTTCCTCCCTGCGAAGCCGGAACCTGCGGATCCACCGGGTGAAGATTCAGGATCTGATCCCTGAGGGGACCGTGGTGGATTCGGGCGACTGGGTCGCTACACTGGACCGTTCCGAGGCCGATAATACGTTGAAGGATATCCTGGATAACCTGGAAAAGCAGGAATCGGAATATATGCGGACCAAACTGGACACCACCATGCAGCTCAGACAGTTAAGGGATGATCTTATCAACCTGGAATTTGCCATGGAAGAGGCAGAGATCACCCTTGAACAATCTCAGTTTGAGCCACCGGCAACCATTCGTCAGGCCGAGATTGAACTGCAGAAAGCCAAACGGGCCTATAAGCAGGCCAGGAAGAATTATGGTTTAAAGGTGCGTCAGGCAGAGGCACAAATGCGGGAGGCCGAGATTAACCTCTCCCGGGAGCGCAGAAGCAGGAATGAGATGGAAGCAGTGCTGGCCCAGTTTGATATCATGGCCCCGGCTTCGGGAATGGTGATCTATAAAAAGGACTGGAACGGCCAGAAAAGGACTGCAGGTTCGGAGATCAACACCTGGGACCTTGCTGTGGCCACCCTTCCCGATCTGTCAGCCATGATCTCCATGACCTATGTGAATGAAGTAGATATCAGTAAGATCAAAGAGAGACAGCCTGTGAATATCGGTGTAGATGCTTTTCCGGAAAAACATTTTACCGGCGAGGTAATAGAAGTGGCCAATATTGGTCAGCAACTCCCCAACACGGATGCAAAGGTCTTTGAGGTACGGATTGCACTCAATGAGCGGGATACCATCTTAAGACCCTCCATGACCACCAGCAATGAGATCATTACTGAGGTGCTGGACAGCGTCCTTTTTGTTCCGCTGGAAGCTGTACATGCCAATGACAGTGTGACTTTTGTCTATACCCGGGATGGGTATAAGCAAATTGTTGTACTGGGGGAATCCAATGAGAACCACATCATTGTGGAGATGGGCCTGAAAAAGGGTGAAAAACTTTATCTCTCACAGCCCGATGACCCGGATTCATTTGAATACAGGGGACTGGAGCTTATACAGGAGATTAAGAAAAGGAAGGCCGAGGAGGAGAAAAAGCGGGAGGAAGACCGGGAGAGGATGAGGAATCATCGGAAGCGTCCACAAAATTTCCGGGGCAGACCCCGGGGCGGACAGATGAAAAAACCGAGGGGATAGTGTAATGGGGCGATATCTTCACGACATTGTCATTGCCATTGAGTCGATCATGGCCAACCAGATGCGGAGCATTCTCACTGCACTGGGTATCATTTTCGGGGTCGCTGCGGTCATCACCATGCTGGCCATCGGCAAAGGTGCTCAACAGGAGATCCTGGAACAGATAAAAATGGTGGGTGTAAACAACATCATGATTACGCCTATTGTGGAACCATCCAATGGAGAGGGCGCTGAAGAGGAGGGTGAGAAACAGGCCAGGAAATTCTCTCCTGGCCTCACACTTGACGACATGAAGGCCATCGCGGAAGTACTTCCAACAGTATACCGGATATCACCGGAGATCACACTGAACAGTTATGTGATCAAGGGAGGGAAAAGGTCCACTGCCAAGTTGCTGGGTGTTTCCAACGAATACTTTGAGATCTTTAATCTGCCTTTACAGGAGGGAAGTTTTTTCAACAATTACCAGGAAGAGAATGGCATTCCTGTATGTGTGATCGGAGCCAATATTAAAAACAAGTTCTTCAGTAAGGAGAATCCCATAGGCAACTATATCAAGTTTGATAAAGTCTGGCTGAAAGTGGTAGGAGTGCTTGAAAAGAATAATGTCAACCTGACCCGTTTTGAGAACATCGGGGTCAATGTAATGAACGATAATATCTATGTTCCTGTGAAGGCCATGCTTCTGCGGTACCAAAACCGGGCCCTGGTAGCATCCAGGATCAAAGGGAGTGAGGGTGTCAGTATTTTTGGAAGAGGTTTTGCCTTTAGCTTCAGGCCGGATCAGAACAGTGCCTCCAATTACCATCAGCTGGACCGGATCATTGTGCAGGTACATGAATCAAATGAATTGTCTCCTTCCACAGAGATGCTGGCCAGGCTTATGCTCAGACGACACGAAGAGGTGAAGGATTTTGAGATTACCGTTCCCGAGTTACTGTTGAAACAGGAACAGCGCACCAAGGATATTTTCAATATTGTACTGGGTGCCATTGCCAGCATCTCCTTGCTGGTGGGGGGCATCGGGATCATGAATATCATGTTTGCCTCGGTGATGGAGCGTATCAAAGAGATTGGTACCAGACTGGCCATCGGTGCACAGAAGAAAGATATCGTTGTGCAGTTCCTGGCTGAAGCGGTTCTGATCAGTGTTATCGGAGGAGTGATCGGTGTGGTCATCGGCATTGTATCATCCTGGCTGATCACCAGGTTTGCTGATATTGCCACCATAGTCACGCCCATCAGTGTGATTATCTCCTTTGTTGTCTCGGCATCGGTGGGGGTCATCTTCGGATATTCACCTGCCAAACGGGCATCCGAAAAGGACCCCATAGAATCATTAAGGTATGAATAACATGTTGCGCAATCTTATCATTTCCATCCCCATGATGATCGGTAGCCTGTTGGTTGCCCAATCAAAACCGGAAACCGAGATAAAAGTACTTACCCTGCCCGAGGTGATTCAACTGGCCAGGGAACAGTCCCTCCTGGCACTGATGTCGCGGCACCAGTTTCGCAGCAGTTACTGGGAATTCCGTACGCACCTGGCCAGGTTCAGACCGGGACTTACCCTGGAGGGAACAATCCCCTCTCTGAATAATACCATGGAGAGTGTGACACAGCCTGACGGATCGGAGAAATTTGTCACCCGTTCCAACATGCAGACCTCGCTTGATTTGCAGTTGAGTCAGAATATCGGACTCACGGGGGGCAGGGTATTTGTCTCTTCCCAGTTGCAACGGAACGATAATTTCGGGGAGGAACCTCCCACTACCTACCTGGCCTATCCGGTAAATATCGGATTCTTTCAGCCCATTAATGGTTATAATTCCCTGAAATGGGACCGTAAAATTGAGCCGCTGAAGTATGAAACTGCCAAGCTGAGGTATATCAATGCCATGGAGCGCGTAAACCGGCAGGCGGTGAGGTATTTCTTTGACCTGGCCCTGGCCCAGATCAACCTGGAGATTGCAGAAAAGAACATGGCCAACACAGATACGCTCTTCCAGATAGCTAAAGGAAGATATCAGCTGGGAACCATTGCCGAAAATGAGTTATTGCAAATGGAACTCAGTTACTTAAATGCGGGAACTGCTATGAATAAAGCCACCATCGACCTGGAGCTCAGGAAATCAAGGCTCAGGGTATTCCTGGGTTTCAATGAACGGGTAAGCCTCGAACTGGTGTTGCCCCGTGAAATTCCGGACCTCACCATGGATTATACCCGGACACTGGCTGAGGCAAGGGCCAGTAATCCCGAGATCCTGGATCTGGAGCGACAGCTGCTGGAAGCGGAACGGCAGGTGGCCCAGGCTCGTTCACAAAAAGGGATACGGGCCGACCTCTTTGCACAGCTTGGGCTCAGCCAGGTTGCGGACGACCTTCCCAACGCATACCAGAATCCATTGAATCAGCAGCGCGTGGAAGTGGGCGTGCAGGTTCCCATACTGGACTGGGGACTGGGACGGGGACAATACCGTATGGCGCAATCGGCCGAGGAGGTGGTGAAAACTGATGTGAGGCAGTCCATGATCGATTTTGACGAGAATATTTTTCTCCAGGTCATGCAGTTTAACCTTCAGGATGACCAGGTGGGTATTGCTTCCAAGGCAGATACCATTGCCGATCTCAGGTATGAAGTGGCCAAACAGCGGTTCCTTATCGGTAAGATTGATGTGCTGGATATGAATGTGGCGCTGGAGGAGAAAGATGTGGCCCGCAGGGGATATGTGGAAGCACTCAGGAACTACTGGGATTATTTTTACGACCTCAGGGGACTGACCCTCTATGACTGGCAAAAGGATATTAAGCTTACGGAGGATTTTGATGACCTGTTGCTCAAATAGAGTGGGTGACTCCGGCAGTGATTGTGGACCGGTGACTCCACCAGAGGTTATGGCTCAGTGACTCCGTTAGCGAATTCTGTCACAGGGAGTTCCTGAATTTTTCGGAGTAATTATAGACCGATCTGAGCATGTCAATGTCAGCTTCAGAGAGCCTGGTTTCCCTGCGTTTCATCACTTCACCGGCAGTTTTCAGCATCTTCTCTATCCGGTAGGTAGTAAATCCTCCGGCCCCCCCCCAGCTGAACGAGGGCACGAATTTCGGAGGAAATCCGGCGCCAAAGATATTGGCCGACACACCTACCACGGTGCCCGTATTGAACATGGTATTGATCCCGCATTTGGAGTGGTCGCCCATGATCAGGCCCATAAACTGGTTGCCGGTTCCAATGTACCCTCCGGAAGCATAGTTCCAGATTTTTACCTCAGAATAGTTGTTTTTCAGGTTGGAGTTGTTGGTGTCGGCCCCCAGGTTACACCACTCGCCAAGTACTGAGTTTCCCAGGAAGCCGTCATGGCCCTTGTTGGAGTTGGCCTGAAAGACAGCGTTTTTGATTTCACCTGCCACACGACAGAAGGGGCCAATGGTAGTGGGACCATAGATCTTGGCAGAGAGCTTGACCAGTGCTCCTTCACACAGGGCAAAGGGGCCCCGGATGACACTTCCCTCCATGATCTCACTGCCGGCTCCCAGGTATATGGGCCCCGTTGATGCATTCAGGGTGAAATATTCGCCTTTGAATCCGGGTTCCACAAACACCCTTTCCGGATCGATCACCTCCACGGTATCACTCAATTTTTTACCTTTTCTTCCAGCAGTGAGGCGTTGAAAATCGGCCTCAATCTCCCGGCCGTTCAGTTCGAATATCTTCCAGGGATAATCCACCATGGAGACCTGGCCGCCGTATGCTTTCCCCTTGTCGATCCAGGGACCGGGATCAAATGTCCAGTGATCCGGGTCGAATACCCCGGAAACAGGTTTCCCCATTCTGACTGCCAGTAGTCTGCCTGCATGCTCAAGCGCCTCTTCCACACCCAGTTCCTGCACTGCCGTTACCAGTTCCCTGTCAGGCAACAGTGTGCTGTTGACAAGGAGGTTGTCTCCGTTCAAAGTACATGGGAATTTTTTCCGGAGATAGTCCCTGGTGAGGGGAAACACCGGCATCCCCAGTTCCTTCTCCCATTTTTGGGCAATGGTGAGTAT
>JANTFK010000074.1 GCA_024763595.1 Bacteroidales bacterium
CCAGGTATATTGTTCCGGCTGATAAGAAGAAATTGGTGAAAGAGCTGAAAGAGATGTCAAAAAAGTCTGAGATGGTATGGCTGGCCACTGATGAGGACCGTGAAGGAGAAGCTATTGCCTGGCATCTTTCCGAGGAGCTCAGTCTCGAGCGGGATAAGACCCGCAGGATCGTGTTTCATGAGATTACCAGAGATGCCATACTGAATGCCCTGGAGAATCCCCGCCACATCGATAACAACCTGGTAAATGCCCAGCAGGCAAGAAGAGTACTTGACAGATTAGTAGGCTTTGAACTCTCCCCGCTGTTGTGGAAAAAGATCAAACCCTCCTTATCTGCAGGCAGGGTACAATCCGTAGCCGTAAAACTGATCGTTGAGAAAGAGCGTGAAATCCAGCAATTTTCTGCCAGGAACTATTTTCGGGTAACGGGAAAATTCCTGGTCCCCGACGGAAAAGGAGGCTGGGCCTCCCTCAAAACTGAATTATCAAAAAGATTTGGCACACTGGAAGAAGCACAACAGTTCCTCACCATCTGCCAGTCCAGCAGTTTTACAGTGGAAAATATTGAAAAAAAACCTGTGAAAAAATCACCTGCTCCTCCTTTTACAACCTCCACCCTGCAACAGGAGGCCAGCAGAAAACTGGGGTTTTCCGTAAATCAGACCATGTCTGTCGCCCAGCGTCTATACGAATCCGGAAAGATAACCTATATGAGAACTGACTCGGTGAATCTTTCCAGCCTGGCCATTGGAACTGCCGCCAAACAGATCAAAGAGACTTTTGGGGATAAATATCATAAATCCAGGAATTTCACTACCAAAACAAAAGGTGCCCAGGAAGCCCATGAAGCCATCAGACCAACCTTTATGAATCAATCCACTGTGGAGGGAAACAGGACCGAACAGCGCCTCTATGAATTGATCTGGAAAAGGACCCTTGCCTCCCAGATGAGTGAAGCACGATTGGAGAAAACAATTATTTCCATTGTAGTTTCCGGTGCACCGGAGAAATTTATTGCCACCGGTGAAGTCCTGCAATTTGATGGTTTCCTGAAAATTTACATGGAATCGTCCGATGATGACCAGGAGGAAGAGATCAGGGGACTGCTGCCTCCTGTAAAAGTCCGGGATCGCCTGACCATGGAAGAGATAGAAGCCGCCGAAAAGTCAACACAACCACCGGTCAGGTATACCGAAGCCAGCCTGGTAAAGAAAATGGAAGAACTGGGTATAGGCCGGCCATCCACCTATGCCCCCACTATCTCTACCATTCAGCAAAGAGAATATGTGGTCAAAGAGGATAAAAAAGGTACGACCCGAAACATGATCCAGCTGAAACTTAAAGATGGCTCAGTTACCAGGCAGACAGTCAGGGAAAAGTATGGTTATGAAAAGGGAAAGCTCTCTCCTACAGATATCGGTATCATTGTCAATGATTTTCTGGAGCAACATTTTCAGAACATCATGAACTTTAATTTTACTGCATCGGTTGAGAAAGAGTTCGATGAAATCGCTGAGGGTACACTGGACTGGCCCAGTATGATCAAGCGTTTTTATACCCCGTTTCATTCCAGGGTTGAGCGCTCCACCCAAACCTCTGAACGATCCAAAGGGGAAAAAATCCTGGGTAAGGATCCTGCCACGGGTAAACCCGTCAGTGTGAAAATAGGCCGTTTCGGGCCCATCGCCCAGATTGGTAAGGCCGGTGATGAAGAGAAGCCAAGGTTTGCAAGCCTTCTTAAAGGTCAGAGCCTCGAATCCATTACCCTGGAACAGGCACTGGATCTGTTTCGCCTCCCCAGAAACATCGGCCGTTTTGAAGATGAAGAAATGGTAGTCGGAGTTGGAAAATACGGTCCCTATATACGTCACAGGTCCAAATTCTACAGCCTTACCGGGACAGATGATCCCTATACCATAAAGTCAGACAGGGCCATCGGGATTATCAGGGAGAAACGGGCCCAGGAAGAGAACCGGAACATCAAACAGTTTGAAGAAGAACCCGAACTGCAAATCCTGAATGGCCGTTACGGGCCCTATATCTCCTATAAAAAGAAGAATTACCGCATCCCGAAAAGCCGGAAGCCCGAAGAACTGACCCTGAAGGAGTGCCGTGAAATCATTGAAAAAGCCGACGCAAAGACAAAAAAATAACACTTTAAAAGCCCCAGTCTATGGACCTGAACGGCTATTTTGATCCTGTAAGCCTGGAGAGACCCGCATATGAATTGCTGGAAGACCAGGGGAGCTTCAGTTATCATATTACGGTACATACACCGGATCGACCCATCAGTGAACTGGATAAATACCAGGTAGCCATCATTGGAGTTCCCGTGGATAGTAACGGGTTTGTAAAAGGCAGCAAAGATGCACCGGACAGGATCAGGGGTAAATTATACCAGCTGCGTCAGATCAACCACAACCTGAAGATCTATGATCTGGGCAACATCAAGAATGGAGGATCCGTTAATGATACCTATTATGCCATTCGGGATGTGTTACTTGAATTAATGGAACGGGAAATCATAACCATCATACTGGGAGGATCCCAGGATCTGAGCCGGGGTGCCTTTCTGGCACTGGAGAAGCGCGAGGGGTTCCACCAGATACTCACCATTGATTCCATGCTCGATTTTAACGGGCGGAAAGAAACCCTTCACTCCCGGAACTACCTGAACCAGATAGTCGACAAAAGTACCAGGAGCCGTTTCAGTTTTATTAATCTGGGACACCAGGCCTATTTTGTTACGGATGACCAGATGGAACAGCTTGAACAATCCTACCTGGAAAGTATCAGGCTGGGAGACGCAAGGAAAAATATGATGGATACAGAACCTCTTATCCGGGATTCTTCATTTATCAGTGTAGACCTGGGAGCGGTCAGGCATGCGGATGCACCGGGTGGATCCATCGCCTCTCCCAATGGATTCACAGGGGAAGAGTTATGTCAGATAACCAGGTATGCCGGACTCAGCCAGATGGTAGCTATTCTTGGCTTATTTGAAATAAATACAGAAGCCGACGTCAATGACCAGACCATTCACCTGGCCGCCCAGGGTGTCTGGTATTTCCTGGACGGGCTGATTCACCGCATCAGGGAGAATCCCATTGAAACGCCGGAACATATCAAAAAGTTTATCGTCACACTGAATACAGCCGGACACGACATCATCTTTCACAAAAGCACTATTTCTGAACGCTGGTGGATGGAAATACCTGTAAAAAATCTTTCCACAGGATATAACTTTTTCATCTCATGTACGTATGAGGATTACCAGCAGGCCTGTAATCAGGAGTTACCGGAACGCTGGTGGCGTTTTCTGCACCGGGTGAGTAATGAAATGGAATAATTACCGTTTAATATTTAGATTTGGGATGTAGAACTATTTTTGTTTATTTTATCTAAGCTTAAGAATTTAAGAAATTAAAGTCCTTCAGTGATTTAACCGGACAATGAAGAGATTGGTTTTTATATGGATCATTGGTGCTGTTGCACTGAATCTTGTTGCCCAGCAGGACCCGAAGTTCAGTCAGAATATGTTTCTTGCCCCGTTTTTTAATCCCGGCGCTGCCGGCAGTAGTGATAAAATGTGTGTGGCCGCTGCTTTCCGCAATCAGTGGACCGGTTTACCGGATGCTCCCATTACTACTGTTTTCTCGGCAAATATGCCGGTGAATTTTCTGGGAAGGACCCATGGTATCGGTCTGAACCTGATGAATGATAACCTGGCATTCAACAATGATTTTCAGTTCAATGCTTCCTATGCCTATCGCATGGACCTTGGAATGGGAAGTCTCGGGATAGGTGCCAGTGTAGGTGTTGCCAACCAGTCACTGACGCCCACCTGGAACGGTGCAGATATCATCAATCCAGAATCAGACGATGCCATCCCAAAAAGCGGAGGCAGTGTATTTGGTTTTGACATGGGGCTTGGTGCTTTTTACAATACCGACAATCTGTATGTTGGCGTTTCAACCACGCATCTGAACCAGACCTCCTTTGACTATCCGGAGGAGAATGCTGAGACTAAACTGATCAGGCACTACTACCTGCTTGCTGGATACAATATCCAGCTCTCCAATCCCATGTTTGAGATCCTGCCTTCACTGATGGTGCAGACTGATGGCAGGTCCAACCTGTTATACCTGAATACAAATGTCCGGTACAATAAAAGATTCTGGGGAGGAGTTTCATATTCAGTCGGAGGTGCTTTAACGGCACTTTTTGGAGTTGAATTGATGAATGGAATCAAAATCGGATACTCTTACGATTTTGAACTTTCGCCCCTTTTAAAATACAACAGCGGGTCCCATGAAATTACGGTGCGATATTGCTTCGATCTCAGTGTTGACAAGAGCCCGCAAAAGTATAAGAGTATAAGATTTTTATAAAATTTGGCTATATTTAAATGCTTTATTTTGAAACATATAATGCGTTAGAAGCTGGTCATTGGATCTTAAGTGTAAAACTATGAAACGGATCGTTCTTTTGGTTATCATAACCATTATCATTGCAAGTTGCAGTTCATACAACAGTGGTGAACTTGTAGGTGTTGAAGGAAGAAAAGCTTATTCTGAACCAAGTCCTTTCGGAATGGTTTCTATCCCCGCAGGATCTTTTGTTATGGGCCCCAGTGACCAGGATGTGACCTGGACCCAGAATAGTCTGTCAAGAACCGTTGCTGTGGATGCATTCTGGATGGATGAAACCGAGATCACCAACAATGAATATCGTCAATTTGTATACTGGGTAAGAGATTCTATCATCAGGAAGGAACTGGCTATCCAGGGAATTGAAGATTTTATTCTGAAAGACAATGAAGATCAGCCCAGGGAAGATGTGGATGGTGACCCGTTGATCAACTGGGATGCTTCTCTGGATGCCTCAAAAGATAAAGAAGGCAATATTTCCCAGATCATTGACGATCTTGGCATCTATTACACCGGAGCCGACAGGCTTTCATTCTTCACCAGGGAGATCAATGTAACCAAGTTAATATATAATTATTACTGGATCGATCTGGTACAGGCATCCAAGGCTGCAAACAGTTTTCGCCTTGACTATTCAGGTGGCAACGCTGATCCGATTGTTTCTTACAGAGGAACCATCACCAGGCCCAATGGTGACCGGGAGGATATTTCCAGCCGCTCATCATTTGTGAACAAAGACTGGGTACTTGTGTACCCCGACACCCTGGTATGGGTCAGGGATTTCACTTACTCTTTCAATGAACCCATGACCAGAATGTATTTCAGCTCTCCATCCTATGATAACTATCCTGTTGTAGGCGTTACCTGGAAACAGGCAAAAGCATTCAGTATCTGGCGAACCAATTACCTGAACCAGACACTTGTAAATAGCGGCCAGTCCATTGTTCAGGACTACAGGCTACCCATTGAGGCTGAGTGGGAGTATGCTGCCAGGGGCAACCTGGATCATAGCATGTATCCCTGGGGTGGTGTTTACCTGAGAAATAAACTGGGTTGTTTTATCGCTAATTTTAAGCCACTTCGTGGAAACTATACCGATGACGGTTCCATGTACCCGGCCAGGGTAGGTTACTATGGCGTACCCAATGAATTTGGGTTGTATGATATGGCCGGAAACGTGGCCGAATGGACCATTACCGCCTATGATCCTTCTGCATATGTGTTTTCACACGATATGAATCCTTATTATAATTATGATGCCAAACCCGACGATCCCCCTGTTATGAAACGAAAAGTAATCAGGGGCGGGTCATGGAAAGACATTGCCCGTTATCTGCAGGTTAGTACCCGTGATTACGAATACCAGGATACTGCAAAATCGTACATAGGTTTCAGGTGCGTACGTTCATATTTAGGTGATCAATAACTAAACATATAGAATATGGGAATTACGGAATTAGTTCAAAGTTCAGGCTGGAAGAGTTTTACAGCCAAGCTATATGGCTTCGGAGCCGCCGTCGTTATGACCGGAGCACTTTTTAAGATCATGCACTGGCCGGGGGCAGGAATTGCACTAACGGGCGGTCTGTTAACGGAAGCCGTTATCTTCTTTTTCTCAGCTTTCGAACCGCTCCATGAAGAACTGGACTGGACACTTGTCTACCCGGAACTGGCCGGAATGACAGATCCTGATGAAATTGACGAATACAAGGATCAGGCCATTGCGGACCGGAATGTGGGACTTCAAAAATTTGATGAACTTTTTCAGCAATCCCAGATCAATGCAGAAGATATCCGCAGTTTGGGGAAACACTTGAATACCATATCCTCCACTACGGAAACCATCAGTGATATTACAGCTTCTTCACTGGCCACCAAGGAATATTTTGATAAAATGGGAACGGCGGCACAGCATATGGACGATGTAGCTGTCGCTTACGGAACCAATACGGGAGTTTTGAACGAATCTGTCAATACCCTCGCTAACGCCTATAAAGATACAGCCTCACTGATCGATCAGAAGGGAAAGGATATTGCTGAAAAATTTGCTTCTTCAAGTGCCAACCTGACGGCCACCTATGAAGCGATGTCGGGTGAAGTTAAACAGGAGCATGTTCAGATTGCCCAGAGTCAAAAACAGTTTAACACCCAGCTCGAAACCCTCAATAACAATCTTGCCGAACTGAATGCTTCCTACGCAGAACAAGTAAAAGGCAGTAAGGAGCATTTGCAGGGGACCGCGGGTGTTTATAAGGGTCTGAGCGAAATGATTTCCAACCTGCAGGCATCCGTTGAAGAGACACAGAAATATAGAAACGAGATTGTAAAACTCAGCGAAAGCCTGTCAGAGTTGAATAATGTGTATGGCAATATGCTTTCTGCAATGAGCATCAGGAAGAAGTAACTAATCACTAATCCTTATCTATGGCACACGGTAAAGAAACACCGAGACAAAAGATGATTGGCATGATGTACCTCGTGCTGACGGCCATGCTTGCACTGAACGTGGCCAAAGAGGTACTGAATGCTTTCATCCTTGTCGATAACGGGTTGGTTACAACCACAAAGAATTTTGCAGATAAAAACGCAGATTTTTATACCACATTTGATGAACAGGCCCAGCTAAATCCACTAAGGGCTGGCGACTGGAAGGAAAAAGCCGACCAGGTTAAGGCCAGGTCCAATGAATTGTATGATTTTATGCGCGAATGTAAATTCGCCATTCTGGAAGTAAAAGAGCAGAAATCCATCGAAGAAGGGGAAGTAAACTGGGACGAAGTACATGCCAAGGACAATATGGATATTCCGGCACAGGTGATGATCGTCCAGGGCAAAGCCAAGGAACTGAAACAGAAGATCAATGAACACCGGGATTTTTTACTCTCCCTGATTGAGGAGAAAGAGCGCTATTCCATCACTGTTAAAGCTATTGAAGGAGCACTGAGCACCGAGCTTCCGGATGTAGAACTGGAACATGGCAGAAATGTGACCCCTACCTGGGAGTCATCCTATTTCGAGCACCTTCCCCTGGCCTCTGTTATCACCCTGCTATCCAAGATGCAGGCAGATGTCCGGAATGCTGAAGCTGAAATGCTCAATTACCTGCTGGGACAGATTACTGCCGGAGATATCGGCTTTAATAAAATTGAAGCTGTTGTTATGCCCGAGCGAAGCCTGGTGTTCCCGGGCGAAGAGTACAGGGCCAGAATCTTTCTGGCAGCTTATGATTCCACCAAAGTGCCCAAAGTCGTACTTGATAATGGTAAAGAACTTGCTGTACAGGACGGCAAAGGAATCTATACAACCACCTCCAATACCCTGGGAATTAAAACCTGGGGAGGGACCATCTCTCTGGAGGATCAGGACAATCCTGTAATCAGAAAGTTCAGTGCCACCTTTGAAGTGGCTGAAGCCAATGCCACCATCTCAGCAACAGGAATGAATGTGTTTTACCGCGGGATTCCCAACCCGGTAGCCATCTCAGCGGGAGGCGTAGCAGAACGGGATGTGGTGGCTACGATCTCATCCGGCAAAATCACCCGGATCAAAGCCGGAGTGTATGAGGTAAAACCCGGCCCCAGAAATGACATTGCTACCATCAGTGTATATGCCAACATTGATGGCTCCCGGAAGCTGATGAACAGGATGGACTTCCGGGTCTATGACCTTCCCAAACCAGATGCAATCGTTAAAGGGATCAGTGGGTCGGAGGGAGCACTGACTGTGGGGCAGCTCTCTAAACTAAAGATTGTTGAAGCAGAAGCCAAAGATTTTGTGTTTGAAGTGGACTACCAAGTAGAATCTTTTGAAGTAGCATTCCAGGGACAGGGAAATATCTGGAGCTCCATGGCTTCCGGCAACAATCGTTTTACCAGCGATCAGAAAGGGATATTCCGGCAGTTAAAAACCGGCCAGCGAATCATGATCGAAAAGATCAGGGCTTCGGGCCCTGACGGAAAAATCAGAACACTCAACAACATTACCATAACCGTAAGATAAGATGAAAGCAAGAAGGTATTTTATTGGAGCAGCGATTCTCGGGATCTGGAGCTTATCATTATCAGCACAAAATGTGAATACTTCCATTACCCCGGGTGGTGCACCTGTTATTTCTTCATATGCTCCTTCAACGGATGTATATAAATCAGAGACCATCATCCCTGAAAAGAGGCCGGTGCCCTACAGTTATATCCGGGAAGCTGACGTTATGTGGGCCAAGGACATTTGGCGCACCATCGATCTGCGTCACCGCCAGAACATGCCGTTGCGTTACCCCCTGGAGGGATCCATGAGTGACGGGGAAAGGTACAGCCTTTTCGGTTTGCTGATGGAGGGTATCAAAACCGAGGAGATCACCCCTTATGAATACAATCCCATAACCGGCTGGAAAGATCCATTCGCCAAAGTAACCAGCCTGGAACATATCTACAGCCAGTCCGGGGGTGATAGCATCTGGGATGATGAGGGTAATTTTTTGAAAGTCGGACAGGGTACGGCCAATATCATGCAGTTCCAGCTCCAGGAACAGTGGTACTTTGACAAGCAACATTCAACCATGAAAGTCCGTATTGTAGCACTGGCACCCGTCTATTATCAGTATTACGATGAAAATGGGAACCCGATAAAAACTGGACCGCGTCACAAGATTCCTTTTATAGTACATTTTCCGCAATGCCGCAGGTTATTTGCCACCCATGCTATGTATAACCCGAATAATGATGCCCAGGCTATCTCTTTCGATGACCTGTTCATGCAGCGCCGCTTTTCCAGTACCATTATTGCAGAATCCAATGTATTTGGAAACCGGATGCTCTCTGACTATAAACTCGGGCAGGATGTGTTGCTGGAGGCCGAAAGGATCAAGAATGATCTGTTTATCATGGAACATGACCTCTGGGAGTATTAATCCGACACTGATCATCATATAAAATGGAAGGGACCGTCTCGTAATGATTTATGAGACGGTTTCTTTTAGTCAGGTATTCCCGATTTCTGTCCTGATCTCGTTTACAAATTGTTTGATCTTTTGTTCCTCTTCACGCCGGCATACCAGGATAACATTATCATTCTGCACCACAATATAATCTTTCAGGCCCTGTAGCACAACCACCTTATCATCCTGCACATTGACAATGTTTCCTGTGGAATCGTAGATAAAAACATTTTTCCCGGTTATGGAATTCTCCTGGCTGTCCCTGGCCAGTTGTTCATACAGGGAACCCCAGGTACCCAGATCCGACCATCCGAAATCTGATACCAGTACATAAACATTGTCCGCTTTTTCCATCACACCGTAATCTATGCTGATGTTCCTGCAGCTTCCATAAGCTTTCTCGATAAAGTCCTGTTCCTTATTCGTACCGTAAATATGCTGGCCCTCCAGAAAAAGCGTGTGAATCTCGGGAAGATAAGTTTCAAAGGATTTCATAATGGTATTGAGTGACCAGAAGAAGATCCCGGCATTCCAGTAAAAATCACCACTTTCAATAAATACCTTTGCAAGTTCAATGTCGGGTTTTTCGGTAAATGTTTTAACCTTTCTTAAACCGGTGGACTCATATCCCTTAATCTCCTTTTCAATGGATTGAATGTAACCGTAACCGGTTTCCGGTCTGCTGGGGACAATGCCCATGGTTAACAGCGCATCATTGGTTTTTACAAAATCAAACCCCTGTTTCACCGCACGGAGGAAATCCTCTTCCTTCGTGATCAGATGATCAGAAGGTGCCACAATGATACAGGCTTCCGGATCTTTTTGCAGGATTCTGAAATTTGCATAATCAATACAGGGAGCGGTATTTCTCCGTGAAGGCTCCAGCAAAATATTTGCTTCCGGCAACCCCGGCAGCTGTTCGCCAATAATTTCCTTGTACTCCAGATTACTTACAATGAAAATATGATCAGGAGGCATGACCCTGGTAAAGCGGTCAAAAGTTTGCTGAATCAATGTCCTTCCTGTTCCGAGGATATCCAGGAACTGCTTGGGGCGCCGGGCTTTGCTCAGGGGCCAGAAACGGCTTCCAATGCCACCCGCCATGATAACACAATAGTTATTATTCTTCATATATTTCAGAGGAATTAATGTATAAAGCTTCTATCATAAATATAGTTGCTTTTGCGGAAACACGCTTTCTTCTCCAGATGTTTTATACTATTATTGATATATTAGGTAATTTTGTATT
>JANTFK010000075.1 GCA_024763595.1 Bacteroidales bacterium
GCAGCAACATTCACTCCTCCAGGTTCTGGGAACTCACTGAAAAGCTCCCGGTGGTCATCGAACTGGTGGATAAAACCGAGAAACTGGAACATTTTTATACAGAGATCGAAGAGGATCTGCTCCGGATGCCCAAAGGGTGCCTGGTTACCCTGGAAGCTACAGAGATCCTGCTGCAGAAAAGAGGAAAATAAAGCAGGCCGGTATCAGTGTGATGCAAAATGTGCCATCATCAGGATCGCCCCGGCTGTGCCGTCCATGGTAGGTTCATTGGTGGAATAGTCCCCCATGTCGTCGTGATACACCACAAACCGGTTCTGTACAGCTGCAAACTCATCCGGATCGTTCTGCAACAATCCCTCCTGTAACCGGTAAATGGTACCATATACCGGCCCGTCCACCAGTCCGCCGGCAACCTCCCGGCCCGTGAGCGCCCAAATACTGGTATGCACGTCCTCCGGGTACTCACCGTCCTCCGGGATACCCGTAAACATGGAGGTGCCCCACGGGTTCCTGCCATAAAGCCAGTCGCGCTGTTCTGTAAGAAACCGGTCATACCGGTCATCACCTGTCATCCGTTTATACAGGATCATCTGGGTGATCAGTCCGGTCAGCAGGTTGTTGGAGCACCAGATAAAGGGGACCCCGATCCTGTATGGATTACGCCGGGCACGTGTGAGGCAATCCTCGATCCCGGAGCGGTAATAGTTTGCAAGTTCCTCTTTAAGTTCCTCATCTGCACTATCATACAATGCAAAATGCTCCATATTGATAAACGGGTAGTACTGGTAATGGGCGGCCGTATCATATGGCATCCAGGAGACGGTCCCGGCCATCCGGGCATACCGCAAGGCATCCTCCAGGAAAGTTGTTTCCCCGGTGGAGCTAAAGAGTTCGGCCGCTCCCCATTCCATATCGTCGCTCCAGGTCATCTCCTCATAGCGGTAGGGAGCGCCATAGGAATTCCCCTGCTGGTAACCCTCCTTTTGCTTTCCCAGGGCATATAAGGACCTGGCAGCTTTCAGACATTTGCCCGCATATACGGGATCATCCAGATCCGCTTTCCAAATGCGGGCAGCCAGGGCCATGGCTGCAGCCGACCTGCCGGCCAGGTTGGCAACTCCGGTGGCCTTGCTCTTAAACCTGCTCAGACCCTGAGGCTTACCTGTCGCAAAATAGGCTGCCCGGTAGCTGTTCGCTCCCCATCCATAATCGGAAGGATCATTAAAGGGCATCTTCCATCCCACATGATCCCTGTCATCCGCCACCTGGTGCACCAGCTGATCCGGTGCAGGATGCAACTTATGGATCCAATCGAGTCCCCACCTGGCTTCATCCAACACATCAGGGATCCCGTTGGCTCCGGGCTGTCCCAGTGCATTGGTCCTGTCTTCAAACCGGCCGGGATAAAGCTCATAGGCCATCAACATATGTGCCGTGGCATAACTGGCGGTGATCAGGTACTTGAGCTGATCACCCGCATCGTGCCAGCCCCCGCTCACATCTACAAAAGTTGAATCGGGCATGGGTCCGTAAAAGGAGCGCCCGTCATGCCGATGGCACATCCTGTCAAGAAAGGGATTGTACCCACAGCGCTGTTGCCTCAAAAACCCTAGCAACACCTCCTGTTGGTGATCATAGCAAGCTTCGGAGACAGGGAATACCCGGGAGGTGGTCCCCGATTCTCTTCCTTTCAGAAAGTATGTTCCAGTTTCACAGACCGTGGAGAAATCAAGTTCATAATAGTACTGAAAAGTGCCCCACCCTTCGGATGCCGACCTGACAGGAATCAGGATATCCACGACATTGCCCGTCTCCCGGTGAATCAGCTGAAACGCCTCCCGGACCGGTTCATGGGAAAAGAGAATGGCCGATTTGTACTCATGCGGCAGGTAACCCGCCTGGTTGATACGGATATGAATCCCGTCAGGATTCTCATCTGCAGGGCTATGCTGTGCCATTACCGGGCATGAGATCAGGAACAGCAGGAGGAGAACCAGGTTTTTCACATGATCGGATTATAACATACAAAAAAAAGAAAAAACCGGGAAACCCTCTGCTTACTGCTGCTTTTTTGAATAATGACAGCTTTCGTTTATTTTTACGCATCCTGATACGGTCCTTGCTTTTCTTGGCAGGCCCGGAGAGAGATTGCAACTGATATGACACTTTTTGATAAGATCATCTTTATTCTTTACGGGTTCACTGTACTGTTCGTAGGCCTTTTTATATCCCGGACCAGGGGGAAGAGACAGAAGAACAGTACGGACTATTTCCTGGCAGGCAAGTCGCTGCCCTGGTACCTGGTGGGGACTTCCATCATTGCCGCCAACATCTCTGCGGAACAATTTATCGGCATGTCGGGATCCGGCTATGCCATCGGGCTGGGCATTGCCACATACGAATGGCTGGCAGCGGCCATCCTGATCATTGTCGCCAAATTTTTCCTGCCTGTCTTTATCGAGAAGCGGATCTTTACCATGCCACAGTTCCTCTCCATCCGGTATAACGATACCCTGAAGAGTATCCTGGCCATTTTCTGGATCGTCCTCTTCATCTTTGTGAACCTCACCTCCATCCTGTACCTTGGATCACTCACCCTGAATACGGTCTTCGGCATTTCACTGGTTCAGGGGATCTGGGGCCTGGCTGTTTTCGCACTATTGTATACCATTACCAATGGATTGAAGGCCATTGCATCCACCGACATCATACAGGTCTTTTTTCTGATAGCGGGTGGTTTACTAACCACCATCCTGGCTGTCAATGCGGCAGGTGACGGAGAGGGGGTGTTGCACGGATTTGAAGAGCTGATCAGGCATACGCCTGAGAAATGGCACATGATCATCAAGCAGGGTGACCCCAATTACACCTACCTTCCTGGCATCAGGGCCATCTTTGGAGGGATTTGGATCGCCGGGATCTACTATTTCGGGGTGAACCAGTATATTATTCAGAAGGCACTGGGGGCAAAAAACCTGAGGGAGGCTCAGCGCGGGATGGTATTCGCCGGTTCCCTGAAACTGATCCTTCCCATCATCGTGGTGATCCCGGGCATTGTCGCATACAGCCTCCACGCAGACATTGCCAAACCCGATGAAGCCTACCCGTGGCTGTTAAACAGGTTTATTCCGCCGGGCATACAGGGATTCGTGTTTGCAGCACTGATTGCCGCCATCGTATCCTCACTGAGCGCCATCATCAACAGTACCAGCACCATCTTTACAATGGACATTTATAAAGTTTATATCCATCCCAGGGCATCGGAACACCACCTGGTCAACACTGGCAGAATCTCCGGGATCATAGCCACTTTGATTGCGGCAACCATTGCTCCGTTCCTGGGCCGGCTGGACCAGGCGTTCCAGTTCATCCAGGAATATACGGGGATGGTCTCCCCGGGGATAACCGCAGTATTTTTACTGGGCCTCTTCTGGAAAAAAACAACTTCAGGGGCAGCTATATTCGGGATCCTCTCCTCCATCGTAGCTTCTGTTGTATTTAAATACCTCACTCCCGGAATTCCTTTTCTGGACCAGATGGTACTGACCTTCCTGGTGGTGGTTATACTGATGGTGATCTATTCACTCATTGAAGGGAAAAGAGCGGATAACCCACGGGGCATCTCTCTTTCCCCGGGATTGTTGAAAACGGACCGGACATTCAACATTGCCGCCACAGCCATTCTGGTGATCCTGCTGGTACTCTACATCACTTTCTGGTAAAGATTCCGGCCAGCTTATTCTTATCATTGTATAATAAGCTGTAAATTGGCATCATTATACCTGATGTATAAGAGATAAAACCCTTATAATGATGAATTCGCTTCGCCAGTTCAACTATCTGCTCCTTTCCGGTGTGCTGTTCTCTGCAGTCATGCTGAACGGATGCCACAAAGAACCGGTACCTCCGCCCAACATTCTTTTTGCCCTTGCAGATGACTGGGGCTGGCCCCATGCAGGTGCGTACGGCGACCCTGTTATACAAACGCCTGCATTTGACAAGATTGCCGGCGAAGGGCTCCTTTTTAATCATGCGTATGTCTCTTCGCCCTCCTGTACACCCTCCAGGAATGCGATCCTGACAGGACAGTATCACTGGAGGCTGGGACCGGGAGCCGACCTCTGGAGCACCCTGGATCCGGCAACACCTGTCTATCCGCTCCTGCTTGAAGATGCCGGCTATATGACGGGGCGTTACAGGAAATGCTGGGGACCTGGTGATATCAGTAACTGGAAAAGACACCCGGCAGGAGATGATTACAACGAAGGAGGATTTGAGCGGTTCATGGCAGAGAGAAAAGATGGCCAGCCTTTCTGTTTCTGGTTGGGAAGTTCAGACCCGCACCGGCCCTACGATCCGGGAAGTGGTATTGCAAGTGGGATGAATCCGGAAAAGATACGTCTCTATGATTGCTTACCCGATCATGAAATTGTACGCAGTGATGTGGCCGATTACTATTATGAGGTACAACGGTTCGATACCCTGGTGGCAAACGCCATAGAGATACTGGAACGGTATGGGGAACTGGAAAATACCATTATCGTTGTTTCCGGCGATAACGGGATACCCTTCCCCAGGTGTAAATCCAATAATTATGACACAGGTGTCAGGGTTCCGCTGGCCATCAGATGGGGGTCGGGTATAAAAAAGCCGGGCAGGGTCCTGGAGGATTTTATCAGTTTTACGGATCTGGCACCCACCTTCCTGGAACTGGCAGGGGTTGATATCCCCGATGTGATGACCGGGAAGAGTTTCAAAGATCTGCTGGAAAGCCGGGAAAAGGGATCTGTGGAGAACGGGAAGCGTAACTTTGTGCTGCATGGTAAAGAGCGGCATGTACCCGGTCAGGAAACAAATATGGGAGGATATCCCAGCAGGGCCATCCGCACACATGATTATCTCTACATCCGGAATTTCAAACCGGACCGCTGGCCGGCGGGCACGCCCAACTATAAAGATGCTATGATCCCCTATTGCTGGCTGGGTGATTGTGATAACGGACCCACCAAAACCTACATGGTGGAAAACCGGGATAAGGACGATCTGCACAGGAAGTTGTATGATCTTGCATTCGGGAAACGTCCTGCTGAGGAGCTGTACGACTGTCGGAAAGATCCGGGACAACTGGTAAATGTAGCCGGGGACCCGGCATACCGGGAGATTAAAGCGAAACTATCAGGTTTGCTCATGGAACAACTGGAGATAACCGGTGATCCGCGTGTCTCCGGAGGCGGAGATGCCTTTGATGAGGTACCCTATCTTGGCCACGGGCCCAGGCATCCCTCCTTTAATCCCGGGAAGGCGGAATAACAACGGGAGGTCAATCCCCAAAACTGGTACCCAGGTTCCGGGCACTGATGACCCATGGATGATCGGGAGGCACATAATTAATCTTACCTGCCACTTCCTCCATGGAGACAGCCTTTGTCTTGTCCCTGTCCACTCCTACCATGATACCGAATTGCTCGTTCCGGATATATTCTGCAGTATCGGTTCCCAACCGGGTTGCCAGGATCCTGTCCGCAGCAGAGGGTGTGCCTCCCCGCTGCAGATGACCCAGGATGGTCACACGTGTCTCAAGCTTGGTGATCTGCTGGAGCTTTTCAGCCATCTGAATGGTGGATCCACGGAATTCACTATCCAGCTGCTTCAGTTGTTTTTTTATTGATGAGCGTTTATCTCCTTCGGCTTTTTCTAACTCTTTTTCCATTGAATGGATCTTGCGGGCACATTCCAGTGTAATGGCCCCTTCGGCTACGGCTACGATACTGAATCTTTTGCCCCGGCTTACCCTTTCCAGGATACTCTCGGCCAGTTTTTCAATGGTGTAAGGGATCTCAGGAATCAGTATGGCATCTGCCCCTCCTGCCATACCGGCTCCCAGAGCCAGCCAGCCCACCTTATGTCCCATGATCTCCACAATAATGATCCGGTGGTGACTGGAAGCGGTGCTATGCAAACGGTCGATGGCATCAACGGCTATTCCCATGGCAGTATCAAAACCAAAGGTTACATCGGTTCCCACAATATCATTATCGATGGTCTTTGGCAACGTGATGACATTCAAGCCCTTCCGGGAGAGATGATACGCATTTTTAAGGGTCCCTCCTCCCCCCAGGCACACCAGTGCATCCAGGTGGTTCTTATGATAGTTTTCCACCAGTACATCCGTCATATCCACAAATTTACCCCCCATGGGCATTTTATGCGGTTTGTCCCTGCTGGTTCCAAGTATGGTTCCCCCCAGGGTCAGGATACCTGACAGCATCCTGTCGTCGAGCCGTACCGACCGGTTCTCCATCAAACCCCTGAAACCATCCCTGAAACCGATGATCTGCATGGCAGATCCGGTAGTAGCGGTCTTGCCCAAACCCCTGATGGCGGCATTCAAACCGGGCGTATCCCCTCCGGAAGTGAGGATGCCAATGTGTTCAAAACTCTTATGATTCTTCATAACGCTGTAAATAGACCATTACAAGGTAAAAAAATAAGGTCTGATCCCATTGAAAAGGAGCTGACCATGATGTCAAATTTATTTATCTTTAAAAACCAGCCGGGCCTGCGAGATCAGCACAACGCTCGCGTAGCTTATAAAGTTAACTAAAAAAAAGATGCCATGGCACAACACGATTTTGTAAACGGACTGATAGGTTCAGGCGTAGTTGTAAAAGAGATGGAAAGATCCCTGGATTTCTATATCAATGTGATCGGGATGACCCGCACCGGGGGATTTGATGTGGATGAAAATTTTGGAAAACTCTCCGGACTCACAGGTGGAATTCCCTTCCATGTGGAAATCCTCAAGCTGCAGGACAACCCGGGGGCAAGCAACTGGAAACTGATCAGTTTCAACAGGGAGGGTTCTCATCCTCTCCCGGCACACATCCAGGATGATACCGGGGTGCAGTATATTACCATTCATGTGACCAGCCTGGAGCCCATTCTGACCCGTATCCGTGAACATCAGGTAGAGCTGCTTGGTGAGACACCGGTACCGCTGGATACCGATCGCCACTTTGTACTGGTACAGGATCCCGACGGTACTTTTATTGAACTGATAGGTCCCATGCAGTAACCCGCCATACCCGGCACAGCTATACCCTTACCCAGCACAGCTTTATCCATTCCCGGAACTGCTTTACCGGGTGTCAGCCTGTTTTCCTGTCCGCTTCCGCCCCTTTTTCTTCCTGCCTGTTTCCGCGGGGTCCGCATTTTTCTCCACATAATAACCCTCCCGGGAGAGTTTATGGTCCAGGTTGGCCAGGCCATATACCAGGATGGCTGTTGCAATGGCTGTGTGCTCCTGGTACTCGGGGATACTCTTGTTGTAGAGGTCGCGCTCGGTATGCCATATCTCCTTGTAGTTGAAATTGTATCCTTTGGGATCGGCACAATCGAAACCGATGGTAGGGACCCCTTTTACGGCAAAAGGCCCGCTGTCGGTCCCCCACGGTTTTTCAGGTTTTTCCCGGGGCTTGCGCTCCTTCAGTTTAAGGGGAAAGGCAGTATCAATGCTGTTTATCGCTTCCACAATGCCGGCAAAATCTGCTTTCTGGGCAGCTGTGACACTGATACTGACCGGCACCGTGGGCCCTCCGTCGCGGTTTACCATGTCGGATATATTGACCAGGTCAGGTTCGTATCGATCCACCCAGCTCCGGGAACCCAGCAATCCAAATTCCTCCCCGGCCCACAGGATCACAAGGATGGTGCGCCTGGGTTGTCCTCCCGCCTCCATGATTAGCCTGGCAGCCTCCATGACAGGTGTTACACCCGAGCCATCGTCCACCCCTCCTGTGGCCACATCATAGGAATCCAGGTGTCCGCTCATGATGACATATTCGTCCGGAAATTCCGTTCCGGGAATCACCCCGATCACATTGTGATACTTCACAGGTCCCGGCTTAAAATGGTTCCGTATATCGAATTCAAGTTGAAAATAACGACGCTCGCTTGCCATCTGATGAATGATCCGGTACTGGTGTTCATCCAGTTTTATGTCGGGCACCGCAGGCAGGTTATCAAAAGTCATGTTATAGAGGTTCTTTCTGTCATACATCACCCTGATGGGCACACTGGATGACTGAATAATCCCCAGGATCCCTGCTTCTCTCATCTCTTTGTAAAAGAGCGCCGGCTCATCGGTCTCCTTCACAAGTTTCAGGGAATCCCTCAGGCTGTCTGCTGCAGCTGAAATATCAATGGGGAAGCCGTTATTCTCCCCTTCAATCAGCACCCATGCCCCTTTTAAAGCACCTTTCATCCGGTCAAATTCCGCCTGTGTCCTTGGTTCCAGCAGTACATGCCCACGTTGTACCCCTTTTGTTCCCGAGGTATAGGAGGGAGTGGCAAAATGCAGATCCATTCCATGCTCGGAGAGCAGTCTCCCAAACCAGGGGCCCCGGTTAAAGCCCACTGGCAACTCCCCCACCTCATCCATGATCACTACCATGCCCCATTTATCAAATTGACCGGCTGCCCAGAGGGACGCATTTTCATAGGCATCTGAACCGACCGGTCTGCCTCCGAAACGATTACAAAGCACATCCAGGTGCTCCATGGTACGGTTATCGGTCCTGCCGGTCTCAATGATTTTTTGCATGACCGGATCAGGCTGCGCCTGCAACTGAAAGTGAAACAGCAATAAGAAAATGAAGGATAGGGATATTCTGTACATGACATTTGAAAATTCAAATATAGCAGCCTCCCGGACACCATCCGTTTTTTTTAATTAACTTATCCTGGTTTCTAACGGGAAATCCGATGGTTCAATGAACAAGATGGATCGCCTCCGGACAAGCCTGAAAATCGTGGTAAGTACCGGGATACTTCTCCTGGCAGCTGTATTAATTGTACAATACATCTCCCTTGCCAGGCAGAACCAGCACTTTAAGACAGACCTGGCACAGTTGAATAACATCCGGTACGGATTGCTGAATGTGGATGCCTGGAATGAACAGGTTACTACCATTATCAGCATGAAGATCATAGAACTGGAACTAACTCCCGAGAACAGGGAAGCGTTGCATAATAGCCTTGTAAAGATCCTGAACAGGCTGGTGGATGAACTGAAAGTCCTGATGGAAACCAGAACCTCGGGGCAATTCTCAATCATGAAACGATGGATCGCCGGTTTTGCCTTTGATGTGGAGCAGCTGAGGGATAGTATCCCCTCTTATGCAGACAAAATGCTGGACGAACTGGAAAAGCCCGAAACCAAAGGGATGCTTCAGGATTATCTGCAAGAGAAGCTGGATGATTTTAGTGCTGCCACCTACAGCCTTGACAATCAGGAATCTTTGAACCAGGTACTGTCAAGGTATCATTGCGTCGATAAGGAAGCATGCAAAACGTTACTGGAAGAGAAGGTCGAAAACAGAAACAGGGAGATCAATATCCGGGTGATCCTGATCCTGCTTGCTGTAACGCTGATCTTTTTAATCAACCTGGTACCGGGACATGAACTGAACAGGGTGCAATACCTGCTGCTCATCCTGGCATCATTATCGCTTTTGCTTGGTGGCATTACCACTCCCATGATTGACCTTGAAGCGAAGATCGATCTGCTGATGTTTCAGTTAATGGGTGAAGTGGTATCATTCAGCGACAACATCATCTATTTTCAGAGTAAGAGCATTACAGATGTGGTACGTGTCCTGATAGAAGAGGGATCCCTCCAGATGATCTTTGTGGGCATCCTTATCTTTACATTCAGCATCGTATTCCCTATACTAAAACTGATCAGCTCCTGGCTCTACACCCGGAACCGGAGTGTTGTTCGGGAAAACAGGTTGATCCGCTTTTTCGTGATCAAATCGGGAAAATGGTCCATGGCAGATGTGATGGTCGTAGCCATTTTTATGGCCTATGTAGGTTTAAACGGGATCATCAGCAACCAGCTTGAGGGACTGGGTGAATCATCGGAGCTCGTGCAGGTTCTAACGACCAATGGCACACAACTCCTGGGAGGTTTCTACCTCTTTCTCATGTTCTGTATCTCAAGCCTGGTACTCTCCGGGGTAGTGACAGGAAAACGTGCGTAGTTACTGGTTCAATTGTCGCTGCTGAAACTCCACTTCGCGGTGCAGCAAGGTATCCCTCATGGCATGATTTCTCAGCAGGTAATCGTGGCCCAGGGCCGGAATGTCCTCCCAAGCAATCATGTCAGTGATATCCCATATCCGTATATTCTCCGGCAGCTCATTCAGATTGGTGGGACCCGCCTTACCCAGGCGGTTTTTCATATTCATGTGTTCCGACATGGTCAGGGGGCCATCCTTCCGGTTTATAACAATCAGAACCTGGTCCGTCATGTCTGTAATGTGGTCAAAGCCGTTCCCCTCCTCAAAGGAATCGCAGGATGCATCACTGCCGATCATGATCAACCGGTCATAAACCGGCACCAGGTCAATACCCTGCGTTTCCCTCCTTTTTAAGTATTTTTTCAACACCTGGTTACCCATGGAGGTACACATGAGAGAATAGGAGACCGGAGCCGGATGTGCCGCGATATAGGCAGTGTCAGCCAGGAAATCCTC
>JANTFK010000076.1 GCA_024763595.1 Bacteroidales bacterium
CCTTCAGGTTATTCAGTCTGTCACCCAGGTTACTTCCCAGAGACAGGTAGATGGTAATCAACTCATCCCGCTCTTTCATCTTTATGCTTTCCTGAAAACAAGATATCCATTATCAACCACATTTTTAGTAAATTGCCGCTTCTAAAATAGCGCAATATGAAAAATTTCCTCAGTAGCCTGCTTGCCACCATTACAGGTATCCTGATTATGACCATTTTGGTTATCCTGATCCTTGCAGGAATTGTTGCAGTATCCACCTCCAAAGGGGCACCTGAAGTGAAAGAAAACTCACTCCTGGTGGCCAGATTTAACGCCCGGATCATCGACCGTACCAATGAGGATCCGTTTGCCCAGCTTTATTCCGGTAATTTCGCACATGATAAGATCATGGGACTGAACCAGATACTCAAGGACCTGGATAAAGCCGAAAACGATGACAATATCAAAGGGATCTTTCTGAACCTGGGAGGGCTTTCTGCAGGGATCGCCACCCTGGGAGAAATCAGGGAGGCTCTGCTTGACTTCAAAAAAAACAGTGGTAAATTCATCTATGCATATGCAGATGCCTATACCCAGAAATCCTACTACCTGGCTACTGCTGCCGACAGCATCTTCATGACCCCTGAGGGTATGTTCCTCTTTAACGGGATGAGAGCTGAAGTGATGTTTTATAAAAAAGCCCTGGGAAAAATCGGAGTGGATATGCAGGTAATCAGGCACGGTTCCTATAAAGGGGCCGTGGAACCCTTCCTCAGGGATGACCTGAGCAAAGAGAACAGGGAGCAGATCGAAGATTACATGGGTGCCATCTGGGGAAAAATCGTTAATGATATCTCTGTAAGCCGTGGGATTGCCGTCGATGAGCTGAACAGGATTGCGGATGATCTGGTCACCATTGATCCGGACCAGCTTCTGGAGACAGGAATGATTGACGGTCTGATCTATTATGAGGAGATGCTCACGCTGATGAAAAAGAAACTGGGTGTGGAAGAGGAAGAGGACCTGAATGCAATCCGGCTTACGAAGTATAAGGATGTCCCTTCTTCAGAAAAAAAAGCATACAGCAAGGATAAAATTGCGGTTATCTATGCCATGGGTACTGTGGTTGATGGAAATGCCGGAGAGGGCTATATTGGCTCAGAACGGATTGCCAAAGCAATACGCAAGGCCCGGAGGGACAAATCGGTCAAAGCCATTGTCTTCCGGATCAACTCCGGGGGAGGAAGCGGATCGGCTGCTGATGTGATCCATCACGAGTTGATGCTAGCCGCAAGCCAGAAACCGGTAGTAGCTTCAATGGGTGACGTGGCTGCTTCAGGGGGGTATTATATTGCAGCTCCTGCCGACACCATCCTGGCGGGGCCGGGAACAATTACCGGTTCCATTGGTGTTTTCGGACTTTTTCCGAATATGCAGGAACTGATGAACGATAAACTGGGGATTACAACCGACGTGGTTAAAACCAACACACATGCCGATATTTTTACAGCCATGGATCCGCTGGACCCCGGTGAACGCATGATCATGCAGAAAATGGTGGATAATTTCTATCAAAGATTCGTTACCATTGTTTCAGAAGGCCGGGGTATGAGCTACGGAGAGGTGGATGCCATTGCCGGCGGGCGGGTTTGGTCCGGATCTGATGCTCTGGAAGTGGGTCTGATCGATATGTATGGAGGGCTGGAAAAATCCATTGACGTAGCCGCAAAGATGGCCGGACTGGAAAATTACAGGATCCGCTCGCTTCCCAAACTTGAAGATCCCATGACAGTCATTATGAAACAGCTTACCGGGGAAACACTCCTGCGATCCGACCGGTTCCTGAGAAGCGAACTGGGTGACCAGTATATCCACTACAAAAAAATCAGGGATATCAGTAAAATGCAGGGTATCCAGGCTATTCTTCCCTATGAAATTGAGGTCCGCTAAAGGATATCCGTTCCATGAAAACACCCGGTCACAACTACTGGAAGGTGATTCTGATCCCATTCTCCTGGATCTACGGGCTGGTGGTCCTGATCAGAAATGAGCTGTATGACCGGGGAATCTTTGCTTCATCAAATTTTCATATTCCCCTTATTTCCGTTGGCAATATTACGGTTGGAGGTACGGGTAAGACCCCACATGTGGAGTACCTGGCTGAATTGCTGGGAAATGAGTTCAGGGTAGCCACACTGAGCCGTGGTTATAAACGAAAAACACGTGATTTCAGGATGGCTTCATCCGATAGCCCGGTCAGGGAAGTAGGAGACGAACCCATGCAGTTGAAGCAACGGTTCCCGGAATTGACCGTGGCTGTTGACCGAAACCGGGTAAATGGTGTGAAGCAACTGATGAAATTGTCACCCCCCGTGGAGGTGATCATCATGGATGATGCCTACCAGCATCGCTCTGTAATACCGGGGTTCTCTATCCTTCTCATCGATTATCAGCGTCCCATCACCGAGGACCATCTGTTACCGGCAGGAATGTTGCGGGAACCTGCTGCAAACCGGAACCGTTCCAACATCATCCTGGTAACCCGTTCGCCCGAAACCATAAAACCCATCGAGATGCGGGAATACGTTCATAACCTGGAACTCTCCATGGGCCAGCACCTCTATTTTACAACCATGCGGTATGGTGACCTGGTCCCGGTGTATCCCGGTACTACACCAAGAACCGTTTCCTGGTTCAGGGAACATGTCAATGGTGTACTCATCGTAGCCGGCATTGCCAACCCGCACCCCCTGCATCACTATGCCCGAACCATCCATACACAAGTTTCCGAACTGACTTTCTGTGACCATCATAATTATAGCCGGAAAGATATGGCGCGAATAACAAGGGAATTCAATAAAATGACCCGGAACGGGGAGGCGGTCTTGATTCTGACGACAGAAAAAGATGCCATGCGGCTCAGGGGACAGCCTGTTGAAGCATCCATGCGTCAGGCATTTCATGCAGTACGTATCCATGTTCACTTTCTGAATGACGATAAAAAAGAGTTTGATCAACAAATACGGAATTATGTTAACAGCAATAAAAGAAGCAGTATCCTATATAGAAGCTAAGATTCAACAGGTTCCAGAAACAGCTGTTATCCTCGGCACCGGACTTGGGAAAATTGTGGACCACCTGCAGGTGGAATCGATGGTTGACTATGCATCCATTCCCCATTTCCCACTCTCCACAGTGGACGGTCATGCCGGTAAGCTGATCTCAGGCAGACTGGGAGATACCCCGGTCCTGGTCATGCAGGGCAGGTTCCACTATTATGAGGGATACGCCATGGAGGAAGTGATCTTCCCTGTGCGTGTGATGAAATTTATGGGAATCAAGACCCTGATCGTCTCCAATGCCGCCGGCGGAATGAACCCTGAATTTGAGATTGGCGATATCATGGCCATTAATGACCATATATCACTGATGCCCAATCCGCTCATAGGGGAACACCTGCCCGAATTCGGTGCGCGTTTCCCCGACATGAGCCAGACATATGACCCCGGCCTTTTACAAAAGGCAAAGGAGATCGCTCTTGCCATGGATATCCCGCTGAAGGAAGGGTGTTACGTGGGTGTTACCGGCCCCACACTGGAAACCCCCGGAGAGTATCAATATATGCGAGTGATCGGGGGAGATGCTGTGGGGATGTCGACGATTCCGGAAGTCACAGCCGCCCACCAGATGGGAATACGTATTTTTGCCGTCTCGGTCATCACAGACCTTGGCGTGCCCGGAAAGATCCGGAAGCTCACCCACCAGGATGTGATCGAAGCTGCCGAAAAGATTGCCCCCAGGCTCACTTCCCTGATCATTCAACTGATAACGGGATGAGTGAAAAGGTGAAGGAAGATTCTGTGAAGGAAGGTTCTGCGAAAGGAAGATCTGTGAAAGGAGGCCGTGAGAAGGATGGGTTTGATAAGAAGAGGGTCCTTGCCATCTCCACCGGCCACTTTGTGCATGATTGTTATACCTCTTTTCTCGCGCCTGCACTACCGCTGATCATCGATAAACTGGGGATCAGCTACGGCATGACAGGATTGCTGGCCGTTATTCAGCGGATCCCTTCACTGTTTAATCCCATTGTGGGCATTATAGCCGAACGACCCGTGATGCGCTACATGGTGATCTTTTCACCTTCCCTTACTGCCCTATTCATGAGCCTGATCGGTGTAGCCCCGGGCTATATTTTCCTGGCCATCCTGCTCTTCTTCTCAGGAATCAGTTCCACCCTATGGCACATTCCCACCCCGGTCATGGTTAAAAAATTTTCCGGCAAGCGAACCGGTAAAGGGATGAGTTACTTTATGGTGGGAGGAGAGCTTGCACGGACAGCAGGCCCCATGATCATTCTGGGTGTAATCAGCTGGTGGGGACTGGAAGGCACATGGAAAATGATGCCGCTGGGATTTGTGGCATCACTGGTCCTCTATCTCAATTTCAGAAATGCCAACTTCAAACCGGCCACCTCTTCCAGGCATCATACAGAAGGCAGTTACTGGCAAATTTTTATCAGGTACTCGGCTGCATTTGCCCTGACTGGCGGATTTACCCTGTTCCGTGCAGGGATGAAGTCCTCACTGACTTATTACCTCCCAACATTTCTGACCTCCACGGGAAACACACTTCAGTACGCCGAGCTGGCACTAACTGTCATCCAGCTCTCCGGTGCCATGGGTGCCCTTTTTGCCGGGACCATCAGCGACAGGATAGGGAGGAACAGGACACTCCTGGTTATCAGCCTGGTCACCCCTCTTCTCACCTTCCTGTTCCTGAACCTGAAAGGTTTCTGGATCTTTCCTGTTTTGATACCGCTGGGATTTTTCCTCTTTGCTCCTGTTTCGGTCATGCTGGCCACTGTGCAGGATCTGAATACCGAGAAAAAAGCTTTTGTGAATTCCATCTATATGACCCTCAATTTTTTTGTAAGCGTCATGATCTATCCCCTGGTGGGAGCGATCATTGACCGGGTTGGATTTATGCCAACCTTCAGGGCAATGGCGTTTATTGGATTTGGAGCTACACTGATAGTGCTTCTGACCTGGAACAAAATGGTGCACATCACCGATAAATCACACCCACCGGAACTCTCCTGATTTGTTTCTCCCCGGTGACCGGAAGGTACCCTGCCAGATGGATCACATAGATCCCACCAGCCACTAACCCTCCATGATCATCCTCCCCATCCCAGGTATAGGTAAGGAACGGCCCTCCAATGTGGTTATTGGCGAGGGTTCGCACCCGCAAACCCGTCAGGTCTGTGATCCATAATCTGATGACCCACCCGGATGACCGTGTGAAGAGATTAATTTTCAGAAGGTCCTGGTAACCATCCATATCCGGACTGAAAACCTTCGGTTCAACGGTCAGCAATTCATCTGATAAAATTGCATCTTCCGACTGTGAATTGACCTTACCGGGTGTGGCATATCCTTCAATGGAAGCGGCCGAATGCCAGTTCCCGGGATCGTTCCCGGGACGTTCGGAGGAGATCCGCTCAAGGCTGACACCCCTGCTGTTCAACCCTTCCATGTGCATCTCATCGCTGTAACCCGTCATATCGATAACAGCGCCCGCCCGGTCAGTAAGATAGATGGTTCCTCCCCCATTCTTCATTTCCGGGAGATCCGGTACTTCAATCCAGCAGCCCGACGGATCCAGGTGATAAACGGCTCTCAGTTGCCCCACTGACCTTGTGGCTATCAGGTAGTCACCCGGAAAAATAATCGTCGACTGCTCTGCCAGGGGAAAGGGGTGGTCAGGAGATCCCTCAATCCCGGTCACATGAAGTGCCAGGTCCTGAAGGTCGAAATAGGCACTGCCGGGAAGATACAGCTCAATGAATTCCGGCTCTCCCTCCTCCGGATCATACATGATTTCATTGATCAGGATGGAGCCAAAAACCGGAACTGAAAGGGCACCAGCGTGCCACACGCTCTGGTTCGACAGGTTTCCTTCACAGTCCGGCAGGGGAGGCATCTGCAATGAATAACTGGACCGCTCCTGCACCGGGAGATCAAAGACAAGTTCGATCTGGTCAGTGAGATATCCCGGGACCAGCATCCTGACAGGATGGATATTGCCCGGTTGAACAACAAACTGTTCCAGACCGGTTGCAGATAGTAACATCGGCTCTGTATAACGGGCAGTGAGTATATTGGATGCCGCATACCCCAGGGAGAGCATCACCGGCGGGTCCGGATCGTCCAGATCGGCATCGTTGCTGTTGATCCTGCCCGGTGTTCCTCCGGAGGGGTCGTTTGAGTACTCCCACACGGAGCCATTCATACACACGCGGTCAGGATCGGGCGATTCCAGTGACCATCCTCCCTCCTTTTTCCATTCAGCGCCGTCCCAGGGTATCCCGTACCTGATGGCATGTATGATCACTCCCCGGTCGCTGATCAATGCTGCTTCTGCTCCTGAATTGGGCAACTGAATACCTGATAATACCAGGTAATCACCAGCGCCGAGCAGGGTATCCGCTACGAGATAGCTTCGGTTATTAACCTCCAGGTGCCATCCTTCCATTGTGACGGGATAAGATGAACGATTGAATAGTTCCACAAACTCTTCTGCCGGCAGGCGCACGGCAGGTTCAGGATCTGACAGCAGCTCGTTCAGGACCACATCACCCCACTCCGCCTCATTACGCATGATGTTGATCAATGTATCCGGGAGGCAGTTCCCGTCCATGTCACAGATTCCGCCAATCCGCAGTTGATAAGCCTCCCTGTTGGGGATGGGCACGGGGAACCACATGGACAGCCTGGCTCCATCCCGTGTGAGGGAATCGGGTTCCAGGATTTGACAGGGATCACCGGAAATACAATCCCCGCAAATGGCAGCGCACAGCTCCACACGGATATTGTATGACATTCTCCGGTCCATCTCCTCCGACAAATCAAGATAGATACAGTTATCACCGGTAAACCCTGCACCTGTAATATGCGGTGGCAGGGTATCCCTGACAAAACTGCCCTGAAGGCTTAACTGATCCATCCATAATTTCCTGTCCTGGGCAGCACTGTATTCATACCGGATCACAAGCTGGCGCCCCCCCGGTAATCTATTCAACGTGCAGCTCCCTTCCCAGACCGGATTACCAGTTTCCCCTTCCGGGAAACACGCTATGTTTACCGTTCCCACAGGATCCCGGACCAGTCTGATCCGTATTGCCTGTTCGGTCCCTACACTTTCCTGGTAATTGAAGGAGGTGGAACAGATCTCCCGGCAGTTTCCCTGCTCACAGTACCAGAGCTTCAGCAGATCATCCGAGCCCTGAAAATTAACCCCCAGGACCAGACCGTTGAATATGGTGGCATCCCCGGTAAAGGATGCTGTCAGCGCCACCTGCCAGTTGTTTGCCGCGCTGGGAGGGTAACCGTGCCTTACTTTAAAAGAGAGAACCAGTGAATCATCCTCCATCACCCGGTCATGTGTGAATATCAGATAATCACATCCGGATCCGGGGTTATCATACATATGATGCAGTGAAGCGGCTCCCTCTATGGCCCTCCCGGTATCACAGCCCCACCGCTCAGCCGGGACCTGTTCCCAGCTGCCAGGCAGTTCACTGCAGGAAGTGCCGGAATTATTTTCAAAGTCAAAATAGTATTGGGCAAACATAAGACGTGGAAAAATCAAAAAAAGAACAAGCACATATTTCATCATCATACATCCATTTATCTCATTGATACAATGAAACTTCCCGGAATATATTTTTGTTTCCCGTTGTGAAGGCATGAAAATATTGCACCGGACGTTTCAGAAGAGCAAAATAATTGTGACTTTTGCATTTTATTAACTCATTTTCAAAGGTCATGAGAGTAGCAGTAGTTGGTGTAAGCGGAGCCGTGGGACAGGAATTCCTGCGCGTTCTCCAGGAAAGAGCGTTCCCCCTGGATGAACTGGTATTGTTCGGTTCTTCCCGAAGTGCCGGAAAACAGTATACCTTTAACGGCAAAACACTTACCGTTAAAGAGTTAAAAGATAATGACGATTTCAAAGACATAGATATTGCTTTGACCTCCGCAGGGGGAGGAACGTCCAAACAGTTTGCCTCAACCATCACCCGTTATGGAGCTGTCATGATCGATAACTCCTCCGCATTCAGGATGGAGGAGGATGTCCCGCTGGTTGTTCCTGAAGTGAACCCGGGCGACCTGCATCATATACCGCGAAACATTGTTGCCAATCCCAACTGCACCACCATCCAGATGGTGGTTTGCCTGAAACCCATCCATGACCTGTCGCCTATCCGCCGGGTGCATGCTGCCACTTACCAGGCTGCCAGTGGCGCAGGTGCAGCAGCCATGGCAGAACTGGAAGAACAGATGCGGCAGATCGTTGCCGGGGATCCTGTAACCGTGGAAAAATTCCAGCATCAGCTGGCACTGAACCTGATACCACATGTTGATGTGTTCACAGAGAACGGATACACCAGGGAGGAGATGAAAATGTATCATGAATCCCGAAAAATCATGCATACAGATATTGAAGTAAGCTCCACCTGTGTCCGTGTACCCGTCCTGCGTAACCACAGCGAGGCCATCTGGCTGGAAACCGAAGAGGAACTGGATCTTGAGCGGGTGCGTGACAGGCTTACCGGGGCTCCCGGGATCACTTTACAGGATGATCCGGAGAATCTGGTTTACCCCATGCCACTGGGATCTGAAAGCAGGGACGATATTTTTGTGGGTCGCCTCCGCAAAGACCTGTCCAATCCAAAAGGGATTGCATTCTGGTGCGTGGGTGACCAGATCAAGAAAGGTGCAGCACTGAACGCGGTTCAGATTGCGGAATACCTGGTGGAAAATGGTCTGGTTTAATAGAGTAAATCGTTATAAGGGTACCTTTTAATATGTATCTCTTTAACTCTCTGGTATAGCTGGTCTTTCAACTCATCTATATTTGACTTCTTCAGTGCCGATATGAAGAGAGCCCCAGGGTGTGAGGCGTACCACTGGCGTTTCTGGTCTTCCAGGCTCAGGTTCTCCCGCGTGACAGGAGTCAGGTCATCCTCTTCTTTCTGAACATAACTGTAAGAATCTGTTTTATTGAAAACCAGCATTACCGGGATATCTTCACTTCCCAACTCATGCAGGGTACCCTCCACCACTTTGATCTGATCTTCGTAATTGGGATGAGATATATCTACAACATGTATCAGGATATCTGCCTCGCGGACCTCATCCAGCGTAGACTTGAACGATTCAACCAGGTGTGTGGGTAATTTCCTGATAAACCCAACTGTGTCGGATAAAAGGAATGGAAGATTCTCCACAACCACCTTCCGAACGGTTGTATCCAGTGTTGCAAACAGTTTATCCTCTGCGAATACATGGGATTTGCTAAGCAGGTTCATCAGTGTCGATTTACCCGCATTGGTATACCCCACCAGGGACACCCTTACCATTTTTCCCCGGTTCTTTCGTTGCACCATCATCTGCTTATCAATCCTGGTCAACTGCTCCTTCAGCCTGGCAATTTTGCCACGGATGATCCGGCGGTCGGTCTCAATCTCCGTCTCACCGGGTCCCCTCAATCCGATCCCTCCACGCTGCCGTTCCAGGTGAGTCCACATCCTGGTCAGGCGCGGCAAGAGATACTGGTACTGAGCCAGCTCAACCTGAGTCTTCGCATGGGCAGTCCGGGCACGGCTGGCGAAAATATCCAGGATCAGATTGGTGCGGTCCAGAATTCTGCATTTCAGCTCCTTTTCAATATTCCTGAGCTGTGAGGGGGAAAGTTCATCATCGAAAATCACCATATCGATCTCCTCCTCCGTTACAAATGCCTTTACTTCCTTTAGTTTACCGGACCCGATAAATGTTTTTGGATTGGGTACATCAAGCCGCTGGGTAAAAACCGCACGTGGTTCTGCCCCGGCTGTCTCTGCCAGGAAAGCCAGCTCATCCAGGTATTCAGCAGCCATCTCTTCCGTCTGGTACTGCTGAATCACACCTACCAGCACCGCTGTTTCCGGATAAACTCTATGATCCCAATAATCTCCCATGATTTATCAGGATGCAAAAGTAGTAATTACTGTGCTATTTAAGAATAGAGGATGAATTACGCGTCCGTATGTTCTATGCAGGGTTCAATAGCGTAAAACAATCTCCCGAACTGTTAGTTGATATATTTCCGGTTGGCATAGATGGCATTCCGGATGGCCGGTTTGATGGTTTCTGTACACATCATCACCATTTCCACATCGGATGGGAAAGGGATTTTCTCCTGTTTGGTCTTTTGCAGTGCCTCCGCTGTCAGGGCTCCCTCATCACCAACAGACCTGGCAGAACTATGCTCAAACTGGTTGGATGCCCCGAAAGGTTCTTTCTGTAACAGTCGTTCAGGGTTCAGGGAACGAATTTCCACCTCTCCCCTGATCTCCACAGACTTGAACTGTTGTGTTTCAATGAGGGTACAGGTGATCTCCCTGAATTTCTGAATTTTTATATCATTCCCGGCCGTATCTTTCATCACATTCCCATTGGCATCCAGCACATAGTCAAATCCATCGG
>JANTFK010000077.1 GCA_024763595.1 Bacteroidales bacterium
TCACTAAATCTGAACTATCATTCACTAACCCAGCAGTCCGAATACATTTCTCCCAGTGTCAAAATTGAAGTAAGCGCCCGGTCACTTATGGAGCCAACAGAGGATAGAGAGATTCAAACATTAGTTGGAGCAAATTTCCCTGGCCAGCGTTTTGCGGATTCACCAAAGCTGATAAAAACAGTTCTTCCAAAAAGGACGTTTCTTGAAAAAGCCTTTCTACTTCACGAAGAGTTTAAGCGAAATCCGAAGGAAATGCGATCGGAAAGAATGAGCAGGCATCTTTATGACCTTGAGAAAATGATGAACACTGATCATTGCTCAGAGGCATTGGATGACAATGAGCTATATACTTCCATTATTGAACATAGGGCCACATTCACCAGGCTCAAAGATGTTGATTATAACACCCACCAACCTCAGCATATCGATTTCATTCCCCCCGACATTATCATCAAGGAATACTCAAGAGATTACAGCAGAATGCAGGAAAGCATGATCTTCGGCGATTCTTTAGCATTCGATGTTCTCATTGACCGGTTGATTGAACTAAGATCCCGATTCCGACAAATGAAGTTCTGAATATGTTAATAGCAGTCCGGGTTGATAATTTGCCCAAGAAAAAACCGCTAAACTCCTGTTATATAGGATCTTAGCGGTTTGTTGAGGTCGGTAGCGGAGTCGAACCGCTGTACACGGTTTTGCAGACCGTTGCCTAGCCACTCGGCCAACCGACCGGGTTGTTAATATTGCGCCACAAAATTAGTAAAAAATTTAACTTCTGTTTGTTCAATCCCAAATAGAGCCCGCATGTATACAGGGAAGAATACAACATATATTCAGGATGGTTACAGGGATGATATTGCTGCATCTTGCGTTCCTATGATTTCAAAAACCATGTATAACCTTTTCCATTCTGAACAAAAATCAGTAACTTCTGTCAACTTTTCTTTTTCGCGTTGGTTAATGAACTATACCTAATATTTAAATCGCAAATACCTATGGAAAACATTCAGGAAGTACTTGACCGCCTTAGTTCACTGTTCATACGCTATGGTATGAAGTTCCTCCTTACCATCGTCGTGCTGATTGTCGGACTTATTGTGATCAAATGGATCACACGGGCACTGGTCCGTTTGATGAAAAAAAGCAATGTGAATGAGTCGCTGATTCCTTTTCTTAGATCCCTGACCAACATCCTGTTAAAAGCCATGCTGATCATCAGTGTTTTGAGCATGGTAGGGATACAGATGATGTCATTTGTCGCAGTACTGGGTGCTGCCGGCCTGGCTGTTGGCATGGCCCTCCAGGGAACGCTTCAGAATTTTGCCGGTGGAGTGATGATCCTGCTTTTCAAACCCTATGAAGTGGGCGATTTCATCGAAGCACAGGGCTATATGGGCACAGTCAAAGAGATTCAGATCTTTACTACATCCCTGCTTACTCCTGATAACAGGAAGGTGATTATCCCCAATTCACCGCTGGCCACCAATGCATTGACCAATTTTTCGGCCATGCCGACACGTCGAATTGATTTCTCCTTTGGGATCGGGTATGAAGATGATATTGATAAAGCCAGGGAAATTCTGTTGAAGATGGCAAAGGAAGATGACCGCATACTTAAAGATGACAATCCCCCCGAAGTAATGGTGGAAGCGTTGGCTGACAGTTCTGTTAACCTGAAGCTCAGGGTATGGTTAAATGCATCGGATTACTGGGGCGTATTCTTTGATTTTACTGAGAATGCGAAAAAGCGTTTTGACGGTGCTGCAATCTCCATCCCTTATCCGCAACAGGATGTACACTTATACAACCATAAGTGATCCAACGAGTTAACGTCTTTTGGACCAGGTGTCCCGCAGGGGGACTGTCCGGTTGAAAACAAGCTTTCCCCGGGTCGAATCAGGGTCCACGTTAAAATATCCAAGCCTCTGGAACTGAAAATGGTCCAGGGGCTTTGCTTCTTTCAGGGAGGGCTCCACATAGCCAGTGATCACCTTCAGGGAACCTGGATTCAGAAAATCGAAGGGATCCTTATCCTTGTGACCTGCCGGTTCCGGATCATTAAAGAGCCGGTCGTATAACCTCACCTCAGCCTCAAGTGCATGTCTGGCAGATACCCAGTGCAGTGTTCCTTTCACCTTCCGGTTGGCTTCGGGTCCGCCGCTGCGGGTAGCTTCATCATAGGTGCAGTAAACCTCTACAATATTCCCTTCCGAATTCTTCTTAAAATCCTCGCACCTGACAATATAAGCCGATTTCAACCTTACCTCTCTTCCGGGTCCAAGCCTGAAAAATTTCCTGGGCGGATCTTCCATAAAATCTTCTTTTTCGATATAGATCTCCCGTGAGAAAGGAATGGTACGGCTGCCCATGGATTCATCCTCGGGATTGTTGATGATTTCCAATTGCTCGGTTTTATCCTCCGGATAGTTGGTTATAATTACCTTCAGGGGATTCAATACAGCCATGACCCGGGATGTACGTTTATTCAGGTCTTCCCTGACCGCAAATTCCAGTAATCCGATATCATTATTGGCCATTACCTTGGTGTACCCGATACTGTCGTTAAAGTTACGGATTGCTTCAGGAGTATAACCTCTTCGGCGCAGGCCGGTGAGTGTGGGCATCCGGGGATCGTCCCATCCGTGCACGTACCCTTTTTTTACCATCTCAAGCAATACCCTTTTACTGAGTACTGTATAGGTCAGGTTGAGCCGGTTGAATTCAATTTGCCGTGGCCTGTAACTATTCTCCTTCAGGTGTTCTACCAGCCAGTCATACAGTGGACGGTGAACCTCAAACTCCAATGTGCAAAGTGAGTGCGTCACACCTTCGAAATAATCCGATTGGCCATGCGCAAAGTCATACATGGGATATACTTTCCAGGTATCACCGGTTCTGTGATGTGGATGGTGCAGGATACGGTAGATCACCGGATCGCGCATATGCATATTGGGAGAGGCCATATCAATCCTGGCTCTCAATACCCTGGCACCTTCCGGAAACTCACCAGCATTCATCCGATGAAAAAGATCCAGGTTTTCCTCAACGGACCTCTCCCTGTAAGGACTGGGTGTTCCAGCTTCTGTGGGAGTTCCTTTCTGGCTGGCAATCTCATCAGAGGATTGATCATCCACATAGGCCATACCCTTTTTAATCAAATCGATGGCAAAGTCAAAGAGTCTACCGAAATAATCCGACGCAAAATACTCCCGGTCTTCCCAGTCAAACCCCAGCCACCGGATATCCTCCTTGATGGAATCCACATACTCCACATCCTCTTTAATGGGATTGGTATCATCAAACCTCAGGTTACATTTGCCTCCATACTTCTCCGCAATACCAAAATCGAGACAGATGGCCTTGGCATGACCGATATGGAGGTACCCATTGGGTTCGGGTGGAAAACGGGTGTGAACCTTTCCATGATACCTGCCGGTCTGCAGGTCCTCCTCAACGATGGCTTCGATGAAATTCAGGCTTCTCTTTTCTACGGTATCTTCTTTTGGCTCAGTCATTATTCTCCCGATTAGGCCAACAAAATTAATAAATCTGGTGAACAAAAAATGTTAATCAGGGATGGACAAAACAGCAGCAGCATGGAATACCAAACAGGCAGCAGGTATTTACAGACATTTTTCGTAATATTAACTATTGCTGAAATCAGAAAGATCATGGGAAAGATCATCATAGAAGAGATGGAGTTTTATGCTTTTCACGGGCACTACCAGGAGGAGCAGATTGTGGGTAACCGGTTCCTGGTGGACCTGGAAATTGAATCCAATCTGTCAGCACCCGCCAACTCCGACCAGTTGGAAGATGCTGTAAATTACCAGCAGGCATACCAGATCATCAGAAAGGAGATGCGCAAAAAAAAGTCCAATCTCCTGGAAAATATCGGGAAACGGATACTGGATGCCCTTTTCAGCGAAATGGAAGGAATAGCCCGGGTAACCTTAAGGATCAGGAAAATGCACCCCCCCATGGGAGGACCCATCAAGTCGGTGGGTGTTACCATGAGCCGTCCATAAGCAGATTAAAAGATTAGCCCGGAATCGTCCGATAAAGCCTGAAAAGGAAGGTGTGATAAATAATCTCCTGTCCGGCTGGTGCAAACTTTTGTAAATTGTTACATGTGATCCATCCAGGAATTTATCTGTATGAAAAGTACAATTTCAGGGTATTCTCCCTTCTGATGGCCCTGCTTACTATTGCTTTTCTGATAAATGGCCTGTATCTGATAGCTGCATTGTCAATGGTCCTGGGAATCGCGCTTTCATTTTCGTACCAGGGTATAAAAATTGATCCTGCAAGGCGGAAATATATTAAATACGACCGGTTCCTGTGGATTCATATCGGCAGGTGGGAAGCACTCTCCACTCCATCTTATGTAACCATCGTACGGATCAACCTGAGCAACCAGCGAACCTTTGCTTCTCCCATGGTGCTTCCGGAAAATAAAAAAGAAGCTAAAGCTTACAAAGTAAACCTTGTGGTGGAAGGAGACGAGCGCTATATCAGCATTGGCAGGGGCTCCCTTGACAAAATGACCGGGGAAGCACTCAGATTGGGCAGGCATTTGGGAATCCGGGTGCTTGACTATACCACCCACAATAAAAAGTGGATCCTTTAAACCAATCTCATGCTCCTGGTATCAAGGATTACCTAAAAAAAAGACCGCCCTGAAAAGGCAGTCTTTCTGAAAAAGTCGTTAAGCTCCGGTATTAAAACCAGATTCCCAGTGATATGACCCACTGGCTGGGACGGGCATCCAGTGTGAAATCGCTGCCCCCCACTGAAAGTGTTTCACCCAGCTTGCTCAGGGAACCTTCATACCTGGCATCCAGTGTTAATTTACCAAGTCCCACTCCCAGGCCTGCCTGAAATCCCCAGGTCATGGAGTTGGAGAAAAGTGTATAATCCGGCTGTAATTCGGTCAGGTCAGTGGATTCGCTCAGGACATACGATCCCACCGGTCCGGCATTAATACGTATAGGGCCCAGTTTTACACCCACCAGCAATGGAACATCGATCCGGCTAAAACTTACATTCAGCGTTTCTGTAGCACCTCCCTGAACAATTTTATCCAATGTTCCGCCACCAGCATTAAAATAAGCTTCCGGCTGCACATACAACATGGCGATCTTGATACGGGTCTGTATACCCAGATGATACCCCATCACCCCATCACCGGTAGCCAGATCATAAACAGCCTGACCATCATTGAGACCCGTCAGATCTTCAATTTTAAGTGAAGAGAATCCGATCCCAGCTTTGATCCCGTATCTGAATAGCTGTGCATCTGCCACCTGGAACAGAAAGAAAGATGCAACCAGAACTAAAATGAGCTTTTTCATGGTATATTGATTTTGATTGAACGTTGATCTTGCTATTAAACGCCAATTAACCGGTTAAGGTTGCACCAATCGTGATAAAACAGTCATTTTTCAACCATCCCGACTGAGGCCAATGAGGTCCCTGACCACAACAGAAGCAAGTGTACACCCGAAAATGGCCGGAATAAAGGAGATGGTTCCCACAGTTGACTTTTTATTTGGCTCACCTTCTACAGGAATAATCTGCTCCCTGGATACCTGCTCGGTGGAAAAGACCACTTTAAACCCTCCTTGTATATCAAGCTTGCGCAGCTTTTTCCTGAGCAAATAGGCAAGACGGTCATTGTAGGTATCACTGAAATCGGCTACCCGTATTTGAGAAGGATCCACTCTGCCCCCGGATCCCATGGAACTGGTTAGCCTTTGTCCGCGCCGGATGGTATGATAGATCAGCCAGATTTTCGGAGAGAGGGTATCAATGGCATCAACTACATAGTCAAATGGCTCTTCCAGAATTTCCGGGATCCGCTCTTCATTGATAAATTCATCCAAAACGGTCAGCTCAAGCCCCGGATTGATATCCATCAGGTGCTCGCCCATCACAAGTGCCTTCTTTTTGCCCAAAGCAGAATGCGTGGCGGGGAGTTGCCGGTTCAGGTTACCCGGCTGGATGGTATCCGCATCGATGATGGTCATCCTGCCAGCGCCACTCCTGCAAATCATCTCCGCCGCCATTGAACCCACTCCCCCCATACCGGCAACAAGGATATTGGAATTGCGGAGTTTTGCATGTTTCGCTTCACCCACCAATTGAATGGAGCGTTCCTGCCAGCCTGGATGCGGACCGGGATTTGTCATCAAATAAAGTTCACAACAGATCAGCAAACCTTGGCAGATGTGCCCTGGCATTCTCAAAAATCTGAATCCGCAGTTGATCCACAGATACACCCTTGACCTCAGCAGCAAAATGATAAATCTCTCTGATATCGATATCGCCCTCATCGGTCTCCAGAAACAGCTTTTCAACCGGTACCTTATGAACGGCCTCAACGATCTTTGAATGCTCCCTGGCAATGGCCTGGCCAAAAGATATCAGAAATCCTGCCCCAATCAACTCTTCAGCCATCTGCGCGCTGCCGTTGTAACCATGTATAATCATGGGAACCACGGGTTTATGAGTCTTCATGAATGTTATCATTTCATTAAATGCCCTTACCACATGTAGAATGACCGGCAGATCTGTGTATTCAGCAATCTCAACCTGTTTTTCAAAAATCCGCATCTGCATATCCATTGGCGCTTCAATGGACTTATCAAGTCCAATCTCTCCCACAGCAAAAACATGGAGATTTTCGGTGGCAAGCCTCACCTTGTTCAGGGTTTCCTCTTCTTCTACCTTACCCACATTGTATGGGTGAAAACCCACTGAATAATATCCATTCTCAATATCATCCGGTGGATAATCTTTGGCCATCAGGTTCATCATCACCCACTCCTGGATGTTATTTGCATGTCTGTGTCCGTGAATATTTATAAATATTTTTTGTCCTGTCTGCATTTTTCTCTCTAATATCTATGTTATCGTCCAAGTTGTGCCATTCCCCTTTTCATCCGGTCAATCACCTCATTCTTCCCAAGGAAAGCAGCCAGGTCAAAAAGACCAGGACCTTTTGCTTCCCCCACCAGCAATAGCCTCCATGCATTCATGACAGCTCCCATTCCCCATCCGTTCTCTTCAATGACACCTTTTATCATGGCTTCAAGAGACGCCGCTGTAAAGGATTCACATTGCTCCAGTGCAAGTGCCAGTGTATCCATCATTTCTGGTGTGCCCTCCTTCCAGCGCTTTTTTACTACAGCAGGATCATAAGAATCGGGGGCAACAAAGAAGAACCAGGATTGCTCCCAGATTTCGTGCAGGAAACTGATCCTGGGCTTTATGACGGGTATCAGGATGCTTAGTTTTGCATCACCAATGGTTACTCCTTTTAATTCCAGAACCGACCGGAAAGGTTTGATCAGCGCTTTATTATCGATATGCTGAATATGCTGATGATTGAACCATTTGGCTTTTTCAGGGTCAAACCTGGAACCTGATTTACCCACCTTTTCAAGCTGGAATTGCCGGATCAGCTCATCCAAAGAAAAAAGTTCCTGCTCTGTACCCGGATTCCAGCCCAGCAGGGCGAGCATGTTCACACATGCTTCTGGAAGGTACCCTTCTTCTCTGTAACCCGGTGATACTTCCCCGCTGACAGGGTCCTGCCACTCCAGGGGAAATACAGGAAACCCTCCCTTTTCACCATCCCGTTTGCTTAACTTCCCTTTTCCGGTTGGTTTGAGGATCAGGGGCAAATGGGCAAAACCGGGCATCAGGTGCTCCCACCCGAAAGCCCGGTAGAGGGAGACATGCAACGGGAGCGAAGGCAACCACTCCTCACCCCTGATCACATGAGATATGGCCATCAGGTTATCATCCACCACATTTGCCAGGTGATAAGTAGGCATACCGTCTGACTTAAAGAGGATCTTATCATCCAGGGTGGAGCTGTTCACCACTACTTCTCCCCGTACCAGATCCTGCATGACGATCTCCTTCCCGGATTCAAATTTGAACCGGATCACATAAGGTGTACCCGCTGTTATCAACTCCTCCACGGCCTGCTTATCCATGGTAAGGGAATTATGCAGAGATGCTCTCACACGTGCATCATAAACAAAAGTGTCACCCCTGGATTCATACTCCTTTCGCAGGTTCTCCAGCTCTTCCGGGGTGTCAAAAGCATAATAGGCAAATCCACTATCAAGCAGTTGCAGGGCATACTGATGATATTGTGCTCTTCGTTCAGACTGCCTGTAGGGGCCAAATCCGCCTCCCTGTTGCGGTCCTTCATCCGGTTTCAATCCGCACCATTCGAGCGATTCCAGAATATAGGCTTCAGCTCCGGGAACAAACCTGGTCTGGTCGGTATCTTCAATTCGGAGTACAAAAGTACCACCATGTTTTTTTGCAAACAGATAGTTGAAGAGTGCCGTTCTCATCCCTCCTATATGCAGTGGTCCGGTAGGACTGGGTGCAAACCTGACCCGTATATTTTGATTCATTTAATGAAACCTGTTACTTTTCCAGAATAAACAAATATAGAAAATGGATTTGGAGTGATGATCAATTCACTGAATGCTTTTCTTAAAATCCGGTTATTATGCATTACTGGCCGATATGCTGGTCAACAATCCTGGCGGAAGCCAGGCAGAAGGGGATCGTGCCTCCCGGATGTACGCTCCCTCCCACAAAATAGAGTCCTTTGTACTTCCTGAGGAAATTGGGATGCCTTTCAAATGCAGCCGTCCTGCCGTTAAAGCTGTTACCAAATATTGCTCCGCGATGAGAAAATGTCCGTTCTTCCAGTGTACGCGGATCGGTCACAAACTCTTTCTGAATATGAGTCTCTAGATTTTCTCTCAGGATTCTGTTGAGTTTCTTGATGATATTTTCCCGCGCTTTTTCAACCAGCATATCCCAGTCCTGTCCCAGGTTCTCCGGCACGTTGATCATAACACGCCAGTTTTCTTTCCCGGCAGGAGCATCCCCTTCCACATATTTCGAAGAGATATAGAGATGAACAGTAGGATCATTATAAATCTCCTTCTTCCGGCTCATGACCCGGAATTCATCCCTGTAATTTCCCGAGAAAAACAGGTTATGCAGCTGAAGCCGGGGAAAAGTCCCGTCCATGGCCCAGTAAAAAATGATTGCCGAACTGCTTCTTTCCTTTTTAAATTCCTTAACGGGGAAGGGAATTTCCTCCAACAGGTTCCGGTAGAGAAAATAGACATCCATATCGCTGATAACCACATCCGATGAAAACAGCCCCGACCTTGTAACCACACCCCTGACTTCATGCCTGTCCATGACCACCTTCTCAACAGGCTGGTTAAAATGCGTAACTACACCAATTTTATCTGCCAGCTCTTTCAGTCCGTTAACCAGTGAATAGATCCCCTTTTCAGGAAAATAGTTACCATGAACATGTGCCAGATGTGCCATCGCATTGATGGTACCCGGTGCCCTGAACGGATCAGAGCCATTCAATGTGGCATATTGGTCAAATAGCTGAACCAGGTGACCGGAACTGAAATGCCTGGCATTGATCTCATGCATGGTGGAAAAGGTATCCAGTTTCCCTGACTGCAACAGAGCGTTGATCAATTTGCCGGATAAAAATGTTCCCCGATGCATAAAGTCCTGGAAAATGAAAAAATCACTGCTCCATTCATAGATCTTTCGACTTCTCTCCAGGTGCTGCCTCACCCTTTCAACCGGCTCTCCTGTTGCCAGGTGCATCTCCCTGGCCAGGCGTTCCGGATCTCCATAGGCATCGAATATGACACCATCTTCAAAAAAACAGCGGCTGTTCACTTCCAGTTTCCGGTAACGTATGGTACGCTTTGTCTCTTCCCCCGCCATCATGAAGAGCTCCTCTATCTGATCGGGCAGCAGTAACTGTGAGGGTCCTGTGTCCCATCTGTACCCCTGCCATGAGAGGCTTCCCACCTTTCCTCCCGGCCGGCCGGACTGTTCAAAAAGTGTCACACGGTGACCCCTGCTGGCCAGGCGAATACCTACAGCTAAACCGGCAATACCCGCCCCGATGATATTAATATTGTATTTCAAGCCTGATCTTTTCCGGTACAGTTTTCACAAAGACTAAGGTATGTTTTTTATCATTTGTTTGGGAGACAGAAACTTCTAAATTCGCAATAAATTGATACTTCCCGCAGTAAGTTGCAAGCTGCGGAAAACTTGAGATAACCAATTATCGATTCATTGTTTATTTATACTTTACAGGAAATGTACGGGAAAATCAAAAAACATCTGACAACAGAACTGAAAAACATCCGTCAGGCAGGGCTGTTCAAATCCGAAAGGATCATTGCATCCCCACAGGAGGCGGAAATTGAACTGGAAACCGGTGAAAAGGTGCTTAATTTCTGTGCCAATAATTACCTGGGATTATCCAACCATCCCGACCTGAATAAGGCAGCCAAAGCGGCGATTGATTCACATGGATTCGGCATGTCATCGGTCAGGTTT
>JANTFK010000078.1 GCA_024763595.1 Bacteroidales bacterium
CCGTCATAAGAGAGGCAAACCGGATAAGTCTCTCCCACCATTCCTAAATCGCTGTTGATTACCCTGGGCCTGGACCAGAGATTATCCGCACGGGTTGTCATCATGATCTTTTTATCAGCAGGATAGTCCACCAGGAAGATCAGGATATTGCCATCTCCGGAGATTACCGGGTTGTTACATGAAGGCAGTTCATCGTCAAAATAGTCCAGTACATTCTGAAACCCAAAGGATGTTACCTCCCAGTTCAATTTGGCCCCTCTTTCACATGCCTCAATCTGCTGTTGGACATAGGCTAACTGGGTTTGATCCTCACCCTCCTCCAATTCCAGATATTTTTCATAATTTTCTATAGCTTTATCAAACTCATATTGAAGATGATACGCCTTTCCTAAATAAAAATATGCCAGATTAGGAGCACCTGTCTCTTTATGAGAACTGATCTTATAGTCGGGGGTCACCCCTTCAACAGCTTCCTTCAGGTAGGGAATGGCCTGTTCTTCATCGCCCGGGATATTTAAACAACATGCCCCGCACAGAAACAGGATGTTGTGATTCCCCGGATCCAGGGTTAACAGGTTTTTATACCGGTTAAAAGCTTCTTCGTAGAATTCAGTTTCATAGAGATATTCTGCATCGAAAAAAATACGCTTGAATTCTTTGGTATACTGTCCGTTTGCTGATATGGTAGCAACAATAAACAGTATCAGGAAGGAATGTCTGAGTTTCATAATAGACTATTTCATTATAGACGAATATAGCCCATATAGCCTATCCTGGTCCATGTGAATAAGATATTTATCCACAAGCTTTTCAACCGGATCACACTCAAAACGGATCAGGGATTATTTTCCATTTGATCAAGAAGTTTATAGGTCACCGGTACAATCACCAGGGTCAGCAATGTAGATACCAGCAATCCTCCTATGATGGTCCATCCCATGGGAGCCCATATGGATCCTCCCCTGAGTGTTAGTGGTAAAAGGCCTCCTATTGTTGTCAGGGCGGTAATTACAATGGGTGTAAGCCTGATCTCCGCTGCCATGGTAAGGGCGGTATCCAGGGATTCGCCACGGTTCTTCAGTTTATTGATAAAATCTACCAGTATTATGGAGTTATTCACTACGATCCCCACCAGACTTGTCAGTCCCACAAAGGCCGTGAATGAAAAAGTGTTCCCCGTGATCAGCAGCGCCCAGATCATCCCCGAGAAAGCAAAAGGGACAGCAACAAACACGATCAATGGCTGTTTGATTGACCTGAATTGCAGGACCAATACAGAAAAAATTGAGAAAATGGCTATCAATACTGCATTGCTCATGCCTCCAAATGCCTCAGTCCGGCTTTCTAGCTCCCCTCCAATAATATAGGCGTAACCTTCAGGCATGGGATAGTGCTCAAGTTTTTCAAGAACCGGGTCCATGATCTCATCCAGCGTGTAGCCTGACTGCACATCTGCCAGGATCTCAGCGGTACGTTCCAGGTTATACCTGCTTATGGAACTGGGAACCTGTTCAAGCCTCAGGTCTACAAACTGTTTTAACTGGATCTGTTTCCCGGAAAGCGAGGATACATATACTTTATCCAGATCTTCAATGTTGAATTCTGGGCCATGGTCCATTTTAAGGACAATCTCATACTCTTCACCGGTTTTATCACGGAAGCTGGATATACCGATGCCCGCCACAGCTGTCCGGATGGTGCGATCAATCTCAATAACAGGTACACCCAGCATATTTGCCTTCTCTTTATTGATCTTGAACAGCAGCTCGGTATTGGTTTTCACAAACTGATTCTCAATGTTAATAGCACCGGGTTGTTCCCGGATAAAATCTTCCACATCGGACGATATTTCACGCAGTACATCCAGGTCACCTCCTGTCAGAAAGATCTGAACCGGTGCATCAAATGGCGGTCCCTGCTCAAATTCCTTCACCTTTATCCGGGCACCGGGATAGTTGTCAAAGGTTTCCCTCAACAGGGCCAGCGTATTTGCAAAAGCTTCAGGTTCATAATCATGCAACGTTACATAAATCTCAGCGAATCGCTTATCAAACCTCCTGGGAAAGACATTATAATAAATTCTTGGATTACCGTGCCCCACGTTGGTAGCGTAATATCTGACCCCGGGCATGGTATCCAGTACACTTTCCAGATATCCCGCCAGCCGGTCCGTCCTGGCCAGACTGGAACCTTCGGGAAGATCAGCCTGAATCATCAGGTTGGGTTGCTCCGCTTTGGGAAAGAAACTAATCCCCACATACCGGAACATCCAGGCAGATCCCGCCAGGTATAACAGTGCAAGGAACAAGGTAAGCAGCGGCCTTCTCAACGCCATTGACAAACTTGCTCTGAAAGGCTTTTCAATAATCCATTTCAGTAGACTTGCTCCCCACGTTTTTCCGGAGGCCCTCAGTTTGCGCTCATTAAACAACCTGCTGGTAATCATGGGTGTAAATGTAAGTGCAATTAAAAGTGATACCGTCAGGGTAATCATGATCGTCACAGGCAATGACTGAATAAATTCGCCTGCCTTATCAGGCATGGCAGCAATGGGAATAAATGCCAGTATGGTAGTCAGGGTGGCGGTGATCACCGGCCAGCCTATTTCTGATGCTGCCAGCAGGGAGGCCTCACGCCGCTGATGACCCATCCTGATAAACCGGTTGATATTCTCAACCATAACGATTGAATTATCCACCAGCATCCCCAGTGCTACCACAAGGCCCGCAATGGATATTTGCTGCAGGCCAAATCCGGAAAGATCCACAAATCCCAGGCCTATAGTGAGAGAAAGAGGTATGGCAATGGCCACAACCATGGAGGATCGAAATCCCAGCGAAAGAAAGATCACCAATCCAACCAGTACCATTCCCTGCAGCAGGTTATTGATGAAACCGTTAATCCTGTCTCTGACGATAAGGGGTTGACTGTAAATAATCTCCAGTTGCATGCTTTCCGGCAACGCTTTCCGGAACGCTTCAATGACGGGTAAAACCTCCTTCGAGGTTTGCATCACATTCAGGCCCTCTTTCTGACTGATCCCTATAAAGATAGAGCGGTGACTGCCCCCCTCCCCCCGGGGCAATTTTTCGGAACCGAACCTGGTCAGATAATTCTGTTTTTCATTCCCGAACCCCACCTTTGCCACATCCCTGAGGAAAATTAGTTTTCCTTGGTATGAGTTCACCACACAATTACGGATCTCGTCCAGGTCCTGGAAAGATCCGGAGGATTTCACACTCAGGCTGACTGGTCCCAGTTCAATATCTCCTCCGGGTATATTGGTATTGTTAGCTTCAATGGCCTTCACAATATGCTCCAGTGAGGTATTCACCATGGCCATTTTTTCAAAATCAAGATGCACCTGTATCTCCCGCCCGGGCAGACCGTAATATTTTACTTTGCGGATGCTCCGGATCTTTTCTATGCTTTTGCGCAGCTCATCTGCCCGTTTTTCCAGTTCGCTGAATGGCTCGGAATCTGAAATCAGTGCCAGTTGCATCATGGCCATGTCAGAGATGGACCACTGCCACAGATCCAGTTGTACGATCTCATCGGGTAACGTATTCCGTATACTGTTGATCTGTTGTACTACCTCATTATACTTTTCATCCGGATCGGTGTTAAACTCAAACTCTACAGAAATCACGGCAAAACCATCCCTGACATCTGAGGTGATCCGCTTGATCTCTTCCAGTTCATTCAGGGACTCCTCCACAGGAAATGCCACCATTTTCTCCATATCCATGGAACTGGCGCCTGGCAATAATACAATGATACTGGCGCCTGGAACGGTAACCTCAGGATTCTCGGTCTTTGGCATGGTCATCAATGCCCTGATCCCAAAAATGGTCAGGAAAATGAAAACCATCCATGTAAAAGAGGCATTGTCTATGGCCAGGCCGGGAAGTCTCATGGTGCGATGGAAGTTTTTAGTTCCACAGCCCTGTCAGGCGCTACAGCCCAGTCAGACTCTACAGACGTATCAGGTACTCCAGACGTATCAGATGCTCCAGACGTATCAGGTACTCCAGACGTATCAGGTTCAACCGTTTTAACCATCTCGCCATCCTTCAGATATATGGCACCCTCCGTAATGACCATTTCCCCTTCCTGCAATCCACTCAGCACTACCACCTGGTCCTGCAGGATAGCGCCTGTTTTTATCCTTCTTTTCCAGGCTTTCCCCTGTTTGTAAATAAAGATATCCGCACTGTTATTGCCAGCATCCATCAAAGATTCAAGGGGAACCACCAGGAAGCTGTCAACCCCGTCGGGATAGATCTCAGCCCTGGAGAAAAATCCTGTGCGGAACTGAGGAAGTGAACGGCGAATTTGCAACTCTGTTTCATAGGTTCCGGTTACCGGATCGGCAATAGTTCCCAGTTCACTGACCGAGGCCCTCAGGGTCATACCGGGAAATGCATCCATAAATACCCGGGCCGAATCGCCCATGGAGAGCCTGACAATATCTTTATCTGTCAAAGAAACCCTTACCACCCAGTCATTTTCTGTTGAAGCAAAGAGGATAACCGGATATCCCGGACCTATGACCTCCTTCGTCTCGGCAAGTATCTTTAATATCTTACCGTCGGAGGGAGCTTTGATCTTCGAGTGTTTCAGGTTGAAATCGGCGATCCGTTTCTGTGATTTAGCTAATTCATAGGCGGACCTTGCATTCTGGTATCGTTCCAGGGTGACGACGCTATCGCGGTAGAGATTTTCGGCCCGGGACAGGTCTCTTCTGGCTTTCTCCAGACCGATTCTGGCCTGGCTAACCTGTGCCTTGATTTCAGAAAGGTCAAGAACAGCCAGGACATCTCCCCGGCTCACCGATACACCCTCTTTCACATGGATCTTGTTGATGATCCCTCCCGTTTTAAAACTCAATTTCATTTCCGTGGTGGTATGTAGCAGACCGGTGACCCTGATGGCATTCTTATATTCCATATAATGAACAGGTTGCATCTTTATTAGGGTTTGCCTGGCAGGCATTGGTTTCTTCTGTTCAGCAGGCTTGCATCCGGTTGACACAAGCAGAAACAGCGTTGTGATTATACCAAGTATTTTCATGGGATCCTGTTAATAATTTTCTATACCATTATCTCCAATGGTATATTCAAAATCAGCCAGTCTGATAAAATATTCTCCCTGTGCAATGATTGAGTTTGCCACTGCACTGGTCAAACTGGTGCGTGCATCGATCAGTTCCAGCAGGGAGGACTGACCCTCATGAAATTTCCGGCTGATCAGTTCATAAGCCCTGCCGGCTGAACGAACCTGTTTGTCTGCCGACTGAATAGATTCATAGGCTGCCTGCAATGCATAATAATGGTTGATAACCTCCAGCCTTATCTGCTGCCGGGTTTGCTCAAACATCTCCTGCAGCTTTTCACCTTCGATCCTGGATTGTTGTACCTTCCGGTTATTGGTCGCTCCATGGAACAGATTCCATCTCATCACCAGGGAGGCAAGTACATAATCATCTTCGTTGGTGAAACGATATTGTTCACCCTGGAAGCCATAATCCACAACCCCGAACAGGCCAGGATAGTGATTACCCCTGTATAGATCGGTCACATGCCGGTTGAGCTTTTGATATTGCTCAACCTGCTGTAGTTCATCACGGTTTTGCAGGGCCAGCATGCCAGCCTCCTCCAGCGACACCACCGGTGGTACCGGGATCCCCGTGGCCAGTTCAACAGACGAATCCAGGGGCCGGTTTAGCAGAAAATTGAAATATGCCCTGGAAGCCTCCAGCATATTTTGTGCCTGTAGCCGTTGAACCTCCACTTTGCTCAATTCGGCTTCCGACCTGTACACTGCATCAATTGTAACCTTATCGTTTTGAAACAATCGTTTGCTTACCCGAAGGTTTTCATGGACCAAAGAAAGAGCAGTATCTGCCAGGTTAACCAGGTTGTAAGCTTTCAGATATTCGTAATACGCCCTGGTAATCTCTTTGACCAACTCACGTTTATATTGATTCACACCGATTCTGGCTATTTCTGCATATTGTTTCCGGATGCGGTAATTCTGAATAATTTCTGAATTGAATATGGGCTGCACCAGTGAAACCTTGGTCTCGTGCTCCGTGGGACGCAAAAATGGAAATACCTGGTTTTCTATTTGCGGAAACATATTGGACGCTGTTAACATGTTGAGCGTACTGTAAACAGGATTCATCATATCCCCCACGGGAAACTCAATGATCCTTCCCCCATCGGCAACTGTATACCTTGCGTTCAGACTTACATCGGGCAGAAAAAGTCCCCTGGCCTCTTTCAATGCCGACAAATTCTGCGCATAATCCAGTTGCTTCTGTTTCAAACTCTGGTTGGCCTGTAGCCCTTCCCTGATATAGCCTTCAAGAATGGGGTTCCGGCCAGTTGCCGGGAAAGCGTTCCGGCCAGTTGCCGGAGCTGTGCCCTGAGCGATCGCCGTAGCCAGTCCCTGGGTAGATGAGGAATCCGTGCCCTGAGCGATCGCCGTAGCTGGTCCCTGGGCAGTTGCGGGGCAGGATCCCATGAACAGGAGGGATAAAAGAGCCCACATATTGATCAATTTTTTCATGACCTGATACCATTGAGCACAAGTTCAAAATGACTCTCAAAGATCTTATCCGGAGTGAGCTCCAGCATTTCAAGCAAATCAGCTTTCATGGTTACAAAACGGATGACACTGATGACAGACATCCACAGGGTATGCGCGACCAGCACCGCCGGTATATCAGACCTGATCAGGTGCTCCTGAACCCCCTGTTCCACAACCTGTATGACATTCTCCACAGTGGACTCCTTGAAAATCATCTCCTGTACGTCGCGGGCAGAATAGTTGATATCCTCAATCTCCAGATTCTCCAGGGCCATGATCGACTTTATATGATCGGGGTATTTCCTGGAGAATTCAACACAGGCCCATCCCATCCTGCCCAGTTTCTCAACAGCATTTCCCGCTCCTGCAGCAGCCTTCGTTGTGACAGATTTTAGCAGGATGATCGCTTTTCGTGCTACCGCCATATGCAGATCGTCTTTACTTTTAAAATAGAGATAAAGCGTCCCTTTACTCAGTTCCGCTTCCTCCGCGATATCATCCATGGTAGATTGATCATACCCTTTAGAGAAAAAAACCTTTTCGGCAGCAAGGATAATCTCATCTTTTCGTTGCTGTTTCTCTCTTTCTTTTCTTTCAGCGATACCCATTAGTCTTTGATTTATAACTCAATTACATTTAATGACTGTTAGTCATTATTTTTACTAAAGTTAATCATTTATATCCAGTTTTACAAAAGATACTGTACCCTCCCTTTTGATGATTTGAGGATGTTACACCGGCGTGACATTTTGTAGAATAATTGGGGCACCCCCATCCATCACAAAGAACTAGAATTAACTTATTATAAATTGAATATCAATATATTATATGAATATAGCTGCAATGGGTGACCGATGAATTAAGGCAGGGCACATATACAAAGTATCACATCGACGTGACATTCAATTTTTAGAAAATGGAGACATATACTTTTCCCTGGCCCATGCATTTCGAATATAATAATATGGTGGATGCGTGGTTGACGGAGCGAATCGCCGCAAAACTCACCAATGGGCAAAATGTTATCTTAAAAGCACCCCGGGGTGCAGGCATTGCATCCATGGCTCATGAGATAATCTTCAAAGTCACTGAAAAACAACCGGGTTTTCTGGTCTGTTCCCTGGACCTGCTCAATATATTTACCAGGGAGGCTTTCCGCAGGTTATTCATCCGGGAAATCACGAAAATTGTCGCTCCGGGCAAAACAGACAAACTCCTTCATAAGTTGGCAGGTGATGAAATATATTCTCTGCCCCGGCTACTGGCAAAACAGGAAAAGATTAAAATCCTCATATCTATCAAGCATTTCCAGAATATTGCACGATTTGAACGTACAGCAGAGTTACAGCAGAAATTGAGATTCAAGTGGAAAAGTCAAACGAATTGCGTCTACCTTTTATCCGGTAGTTCTAAAAGATTGATGGTTGATATGTTTCAATATCCATTAAAACCTCTCTCTAAATCAGGTAAAGTATACACGCTAAAAATAACAAGGCTCAAAGATGTTCAGGAGCAAATCAAAAAGTACTTCTTAAGAACGGGTAAGTGCATCACACCGGAAGCATCAAATTTAATCACATCCAGGACACAGGACCATCCTTTCTACACAGGTTTACTCGTATGGCATGCATGGGTCAGAACCACCTACCTGTGTACCGGCCGGATTGTAAATGAAGCGCTTGATACAATGATACTGCACTACAACCATCAATTCCAATTGCTTCTCGAAAACCTCACCAATAAGCAACTGAACTTTCTGAAGGCTGGTCTGGATGCCATCCAGCATTTCTGTTCAACAGACTCCCTTCAGGCATATAATATGGGAAAATCAAGCAATGTGGCCCGTGCAAGAGAAAGCCTTATCAAAAAGGAGATCATCGAAGTATACGGCAACGAAATTGAATTCGTAGATCCAATTTTCAGATACTGGCTGACCAAGCGCATCTTCAGCTCGTCAAACGGGTAACGATCTCTGTTAACGGTTTGCGCTTCGAATCATGCCGGTCAGGATCCACCTCATCCAGCGGGTAACCCACAGGCAACATAACCACCGGTTCCAGGTGTTCAGGAAGATTAAGCAACTCCCGGGTTTTATCCGGATCGAAGTTACAGATCCAGCAGGTAGCCAGGCCAAGCGCTGTTGCCTGTAATGTCATGTGATCGGCAGTGATGCCCACATCTATATCACAGTGGTCCTTTCCATCCCTCCGCTTCCATGATTCCTTGTGATCGCCACAAATCACAATTACACTGGGAGCCGTTCTGAACCACTCACGGTGATAGGTCCCATACAGCCGGTCAAGGGCATCTTTCGCGGTAAACAGGTAAAAATGCCACGGCTGGAAATTGACAGCAGAGGGTGCTATCCTGCCGGCCTCCAGGATCAGCTCCAGCTTCTCCCCTTCCACCGGCCGGGTATCATATTTACGGCACGAGTACCGTTTCCTGGCCAACTCAAGAAAATGCGTCATCAGATAGGTCATTAGAGTTTTCTCGGTTTTTTACCGTCTCTCCAGTGTTGTTCAATCTTTTCGAGCGTGACACCCTTGGTCTCAGGAATATAGTAGTAACCCCAGACCAGTCCGATCACCGCCACTGCGGCAAAAATCCAGAATACACTGCCAATACAGCTGGGACAAACATCGGACAGATCCTTGCCTTCCGGGACTACAATATCTTTTGCATTACCAATGGCACTGGCCATTTTAAAAAAGGTCCAGACCACCAGTGTATTAAAACCCCAGTTGGACAGGGAGCCAATGGAAGATCCCAATCCCCTTACCCTGGTCGGAAATACTTCCGTAATGATCAACCACCCCAGTGGCCCGAGACTGATTGCAAAAAATGCAATATACACCAGCATGGAAATAACCAGGAACCATTTACCCGCTGCCGGAAGCATAAATCCCAGTCCCATGGCAATCAGCGATAATGCAATCCCTGATAAGCCAAGAAAATAAAGCTTTCGTCTGCCCAGCCTGTCGATGACAAAAAGCGAAACAATGGTGAATAGTACATTCACCACGCCAACGATTACTGCTGCACCGATAGCGGACTCATTACCATCAAATCCTGCCGCCAGGAAGATTTTGGGACTGTAATAAATTACCGTATTGATCCCCACAAATTGCTGGAAAAACATGATTCCCATGGCTATGATCAGTGCATTTCTCAGCCACGGTTTAAAGATCTCCCTGAATCCCTCCTGGCTGGCATCAATGGCAATATCACTTTTCATGGTCGCAATGGAATCATCTATAAACTCCGGAGCTTCAATCCGGTTGAGCACTTTCCGGCTCTCCTCTTCACGACCTCTGCTCATCAGCCAGCGCGGCGTTTCAGGCAGAAAGAACATCCCGGTGAATAAAATAAGTGCAGGTATTACACCCACATAAAGCATGGGCCGCCAGCACTCCAGGTTGCCATTGTCTGCAAATGCATTATCACTGAGGTAGGCAACAAGAATACCAACTGTAATCAACAGCTGGAACATGGAAACCAGCGTTCCTCGTATTTTGGTTGGTGATATTTCCGAAATGTAGAGTGGTACGGCAAAAGAGGAAACACCAATTGCCAGTCCAAGATAAAAGCGGGATATCATCAATTGTGTAACAGACGGGGCAAGGCCAGTCCATATCGCCCCGGTAGCAAAAATAAACGCAGAAGCCAGGATCACCTTTTTCCGGCCCAGATAATCTGTAATCCTTCCGGTGATCAACGCCCCCACAACTGCCCCGATCAACCCAAGGGCCGTTATAT
>JANTFK010000079.1 GCA_024763595.1 Bacteroidales bacterium
TTCCCAAATCGGTAGCCGATCAGCTAGAAATTCATGAAAAAAATCAACAAGCCGAATGAAAGGTCAAACCGAATTTAATAATCGCTCAATTTAGGTAATAAGAAGTCAGATTACCGCGTAAATGATAGAATTACGGGGTTCAAAAAAATTTCATTTCGGGGTTACAGGTATCTGTGATACTCCAGGGGCATATCCCAGGAAGCCCCCGGTAATACGGGTTAACTGGGTTTTCGAGCTGATCAGGTTATAAACGGCCTGGAGCCTGCGCAGGGATACATTCAGGTAGATAAGCTGGATATCCCTGTAATTGAATGAGTTGATCACCCCTGATTTGTATTTCTCTTGGGAAATAGTGAGGTTAAGCTCCGCAGCTTTCAGGTTCTCTTCAGAGACGTTGAGCAGTTCCAGCCGTACATTGTGATAATCAAAGAGATTGAAAAGCTCATTGGTCAGCGCATGTTCCATTTGCCTGCTCTCTACCCTGGCCACCTCTTCATTGATACGGGCGATCTCCACAGATCTTTTGCGAACCCCCGCACTGTATATATCATAAGAGAGGCGGATATTCCCGTAGGGAGCCAGGGTTTCTGTATTCAGGCGCTGGCCCCCGCCTGACCCGGTCCATGTGTGTCCGTAATCCATCCCTGCCCCCAGGGAGAGTGTGGGATAGTAGGTTGTTTTTTTCAGCGAGGTTTCATTCTCCTGCAACAACAGATGGATATACTGGTTCCTGAGGGTCTGGTTACTGGATTTCATTTTTTTCAGGAGGTCGGCCAGGATATAGTCCGATGTATCTGCCTTAAAAGGCTCATTAAATTCCCAGGTTCTCGAGGAGGCCTCTCCCATCAAAAAGTTCAGGTTACGCACGGCATTTCGTACCACGACCTCCTGGTTCAAAAAATTGGCTTTATCTGTGAGGTATACATTTTGCGCCTGAAGCACATTATAGGTAACAGATCCACCCAGCGATTGTTTTTTTTGTTCATACCGGTAGCGGTCATCTGAAAGATCCATAACGGTTTTCAGCACTTTCAGCTGCTCCTGCTGTAACAGTACCTGGTAGTATCCAAGGATAACATCCTCAATGGTTGATTCCACCAGTACCGTCAGCTTTCCGGAGGATAACTCTTCCAGGTTTTCAAGTTTTGATTTGGTGATATTGACCCTGAATCCGTCAAATAACAACCAATTCAACCCCACTCCTGCCGATAACCTGTTGGTATATATGCTGTTATTCAGTTCATAGCTGTTGTTATCAGAAGCATCGAATCCAATGGTCGGGTAACGTCCGGCACTACCCCAGTTATTGTTAATCATTGCTACCTCCCGGTCTGCCCTGGAGATGATCAGCCCATAATTATTCTCAAGCGCCTTTTCCAGTGCTGCTGAGAGATTAAGGAGAGGCTCCTGTGCAAGAGCACCGGTAAACAGAAACAACAGGATCAGGAGATATTGTGATTTTTTCAAATATTTCATGGCCAATGCTTATTGTTCTGATTCGAATTTCAGTTTTCGCTTGTGTTGAATAATGGCGGTCTCGACCTCTTCCCGGTTAGGCTTTGTACCGGTCCACAGGTAGCGGAAATAGACCCTGGCATCATTCAGCAACATGATCAGGACAGGAAAGAAGATCAGGATAAAGATGGTGCCCAGGGCAACTCCGTAAGCCAGGCTGATGGCCATGGGAATCAGGAATTGTGCCTGGACGCTTTTTTCAAAAAGCATTGGAAACAGGCCAATGGATGTGGTAAGGGATGTGAGGATAATGGGGCGCAACCTCACTTTTCCGGCTTCCTTGACGGCATCTGTTACACTCATCCCTTCGATCAGCAGGTTATCAAATTTGGAATAGTAGACGATGGCATCATTGATGATCACGCCGGTCAGTGCCACTGCACCCCACATACTCATGATGGAGAGGGGCATGCCGTGCAGGCCGTGTCCCCATGCCACACCCAGCAGCGAAACCGGGATCATCAAAATAATGATAAAGGCTTTGGGAACACTGCGAAAATGAAGCACCAGGATCATGAAGATCAGGGCAAATGCATACATGTAATATTGTCCTGCCTTGCCCATTGCCTCCTTGCTGTATTTTTGTTGTCCCTGGTACATAACCCGGATCCCTGCAAATTGTGATTTTAGTTCGGGAATAATCTCCCTGGTGATCTGATCCAGGATCTCGGGTACCGGGGCCAGTGGATCCATTGTCTCTGCCTCCACCCTGATCTCTCGTGACCCGTTGAAACGGTTAATGGCCACAGGCCCCCGTTCCATATGGTAATCGACAAGTTCTGTAAGGGGAAACTCGCCCCGGGGAGTTTTGATTTTCATATTTTCCATCTGTCCCAGGGTCTTCCGGTCCGATTTGGGATAGCGGACCCATATGCGAAGTTCGTCGCGCCCCTCCTGAAGCCGCTGGGCCTGTGCACCATAAAAACCCTGGCGAACCTGGCGTGCAATAGTGGTTTCATCCAGTCCAAGGAAATAGGCCCGGGGTTTCAGATCAAGCCGGATCTCCTGCTTTCCGAGGGCGATATTTTCATTGACGTTTTTCAACTGGGGCAGTTCGTTTAGCCGGGCAATCATAAAGTTTTTCGCCTCTTCCAGTTCATGCATATTTTTTGACATAAGTCCGATGGAAACAGGGGCACCCCACCGGTGACGCCCTCCAACGGTAAATTTGCTGGCTTCCGGTACACGTCCGATCTTCCGGGTTACCTTGCTGGCGATGTCCCCGCCCGAAAGGGGATAGCCTTCCAGGTCCACCGGGTAAACATAAATACTTCCTGCATGTGCACCACGCTCCTGTCCGTTAAAGGCACTTCCCAGTCGTTTACTGGTTCGTTCAATGATATCATGGTCCAGGCCAAGTTCTTCAACAATATCATCATTGACCTCCCAGATGGCCTTTTCAAACTTATCCAGGAAATCCAGGGTTTGTTTTTCCCCGTCCCCGGGGGTGAATGCCACATTCAGGGTAAAAGAATCAAAGTCTATCATGGGAAAGAAGGTATTTTTAATATGCCCGCCCATAAAGAGTCCCACAGTGATAAGCACCAGGGCGATGGGAAAACTGAGGGCAATATACCGCCACTTCACCAGCCAGTTGAGAAAGTAATGATAGACCCGTTCCCGCAACCAGACAATGAAACCTTCAAAATATTTTCTGATGCCCTGGTTTTTGGCCGCCAGGCTTTTTCTGCTCAATGTTTTAGCGCTTCCCAGGTGTGCAGGAAGAACCAGAAATGCTTCAAACAGGGAGAATGTGAGAGATGCAATGACTACGATAGCTACCTGCATCATCATCTCCATCCGTGTTCCCGAAAGAAAGAGCAGGGGAGAAAAAGCCACAATGGTGGTGGCCACGGAGGTCAGCACTGCAGGCAATACCTCCATGGTCCCGTCCACGGCAGCATGCATGGGGGGTTTACCGCGTTCAAACTGGAGGTAAATATTTTCAGCAATCACAATTCCGTCATCCACAAGGATCCCGACTACCAGGATCATCCCAAAGAGCGATTGCAGGTTGATGGTGACCCCCATAAAGTGGGCGGCAATGAACATGGCCAGGAAACTGAAAGGAATCCCCCATGAGACCCAGAGTGAAAGGCGGAAGCTGAGAAACAGGGAGAGGGCAATGATCACCAGCCCCAATCCCAGCAGTCCATTCCTGGTCAGCAGATTCAACCGGCTCTGCAAAATGTCCAGGTAGGCCCTGGAAATGATGATCTCCACGCCCAGGTTCCTGCTGTTGAACTCTTTGATATAATCCCTGGCAAACCGGGTAATTTCATCCAGGTCCTCTTCGGGAAGCTTTTCCACCCTGAGAGAAACTGAAGGCTTTCCATTTGTCCACTGCTTGTTGGATGAATCGGCAAACTTCATTTTCACTTCGGCCACATCCCGGATCCTGATATATCCTCCGTCTGCTTGTCCCCGAAGGATAATATTCCCGATCTTATTGGGGTCGGCGCTTCTTGAGCGCAACCGGATCAAAAATTCTTCACTTTCGGATTTAATCTCACCTCCGGAAATATCCTTGTTGTTATTCTGTATGGCCCTTACAAGCTGGTCAAAGGTGATATTATATCTTAATAACTCTTCCTCTTTGATCTCAACGGAGATTTCGGGCTGGGGATAACCCGAAATGGAAATCTGGCTCATGACCCCCGAATTGAAAAAATCCTCTTCAATGCGCTGGGCATGCTTCTTGAGGGTCATCAGGTCCATGGAGTGCCCGTCCACCGGCACCAGTTCCAGCCTGAGCGCTCCGGCCATGGAGCGGTTTTTGGATACGATGGGTCTTTCAGCGGCGGTGGGCAGGGCAGAAATACCATCAACTGCATTTTTCACCTCCTGCAATACCTCGTTGATCGGATATTCGCCGGTGGTTTCAATAAGCACCCTGCTCATGTTTTCCACAGAAGTGGAGGTGATCTCTTTGATACCGATCAATCCCCTGACTGCCTCTTCAATGCGGGAAGTGACACCCTCTTCCATTTCAACGGGGGAGGCTCCCGGGTAATAGACAGATATAGAGAGAAAGCGGCTTTCGATCTCCGGGAAGAAGGACTTTTTCATGGAGATATAGCTCAATCCCCCCGCCAGGATCACCGTTGCAATGATCAGGTTGGCATAAACCGGATACTCTACAAAACGTTCGATTAATTTTCTCATCCTTACTCGGTTTTGCGTTGGCCCTTTTTCTCAGGCTTTTCCTGCTTTCTGGCTTCGCTACCGGGATAAGGGTCCGGTCTTTTTCCCCTGCGCTGATCCGGTTGTGATTTATTTATCTGAACCAGGGTGCCTTCGGCAACATTGATCAGTTGCTGCAGCACAAGGGTATCACCTTCGGAAGGCCCGTTGAATAACAGTGTACTTTCGTTGACCTTGACAATATGGATCTTTTCTTTGGCCAGACGTCCGGACCGGACGATAAATACCTCGTCAGTATTGAAAACTGCGTTTCTGGGCATCTCCATAACCCCCTCAATGGGCCTTCCCGGGAAATCAGCTACCAGGTATTCACCCGTAAGCAGCGGTTGTTTGCTGTTGTTGGGTATCCGTATGAAAATGGTTTGTGACTGGGTGTTTTCATCCACAAACTGGCCTTTGCGTATCACTTTTCCCTGCCAGGTGAGTGACCGTTTTTCGGATGTGACAATCACCGGATCGCCCAGTTTAACCCATTCGGCATCACTTCTTTCAAGCGGTACCTCCAGCTCCAGTTCATCGGTACGGATGGCCCTGGCCACCCTGCCACCGGTATTGGTAAAAGCACCCAGCTCCATATAGACCTCTTTATAGGTTCCGTTAAAGGGGGCCCTTACCGTTCTTCGTTCGAGCTGCAGTTCATCCCGTTGTATATTGTAATATTCACTGATCACGTTCCTGCTGGCCAGGAAGATCTTCAGTTGATTGTCTTTAATTTCCGGGATGGGCGGCAGGGGCCGGTCAACTTTAATAGAGGTAAAGAATTTGTTGAATGCTTCTTCGTGTTCCGGATAATCGATTGCAAGATCCGGCAATATATTTGCTAATATATTCTGATACTGACTTTTACGAGCTTTTAATGAAAGTATTGCTTCATCAGGATAGATCACAAATAATTTATCCCCTTTTTTAAAACAGGAACCTTTTTTAAGCGACCTGTTGCCGGCCTCAATTCTTCCGGATGCCTCAGCTACAATATCTACCTCTGAAACGGATGATAATCTGCCTGGAGCAGATACCGGTGAGGCCATACTGCCATATAATATGGGTGCTGTTTTGACAAACCTGCGTGCCTCCACGAACCGGTGTGCCGGTGGCGGCTCTTTCTGGGCAATGAGGAACCGCATTAAACCATAGGCCACCAGCAGGATAAATGCAACACTGATAACAATGACAATTCTTCTGTCTATTTTTCTCATTTTGTGTAAATCATAAAAACATGTGGCGCAAAGATAGCATTTAGACATAGAACTGGGGGAAAGGTTTAAATGCCAACAGCATCAACAATAGATTTTATGAGCCGCCGTTATATTAGGGTAAGAATCAGGCCAGCATCAGACTACTTGAAAAGTATGGATTAAAACGCTGAATTAACCGATAGTTCACAAGACTGTTCCCCTCATAAAAGGTTCGACGGATCTATCCACTGCAACCAGTTTCACTTCCCGGAACCTGTTCCTGGCAGCATCGGAAGCTTCAAATTTGACGGGCAGGTAATGTTCACCATATCCACTGGCCATACGCTCTTTGTTCACCTTTTCAATCAGAACCCGCTGGGATTTCCCAATCATAGATTTCATATAATAAAGCCGGTTTTCTTCCGAGATTCCCCTGATCACCTCACTTCTTTCGGTTTTGATCCGTTCCGTTAGCTGATCCTCCATCCTGTCGGCCCGGGTTCCTTTCCTCCGGGAGTACCTGAATGTATGAATATGACTGAAGCGGGCCTCCCTGACTACACGAACCGTTTCATTGAAATCCTGTGCAGATTCTCCGGGGAACCCTACGATCACATCGGTGGTGAAATTAAAATCGGGAATATTGTTGCGAAATGTTTCGACGATCTCCATAAAAGAACGGGTTGTATACATCCGGCGCATCTTCCGAAGAATGGGATCGGATCCGCTCTGTATGCAAAGGTGCAGATGGGGTGTCATTTTGGGATGCCGGAACAGGCGGTGGAATCCGGGACCAAAACCGTCCGGCTCCAGCGATGAGATCCTCACCCTGAAATCGCCCTCCAGTTCAATCACTTTTTCCAGGGCACATTCAAAGTTACAGGAACCCTGGTTGTACCGTCCAATATTCACACCCGTGATCACAATCTCCTTAAAACCGTTATCCACCACCTTTTTCACATTATCCAGGATCTTGTCCAGTGGTCGGCTCACTGCTCTTCCCCGTACAGAAGGCACAATACAATAGGTACAGAACTGATCGCAACCATCCTGGATCTTAATGGAGGTGCGTGTATGCAGGCTCTTCTCAACTGTCTCGAAACCAAATCTGTCCCCGGTATAGGTCCCGGGATCAACGATTTCTCCTTTAAAATGGGCATCTACCAGAGATACGATCTGGCTTTTTCGTTCATTATCCACCACATAGGCTATTTTCCCGTCCTTCTCCAGCTGCTCATGGTAGTGGTTGGCCATGCAACCGGTGACCACCACCAATCCTCCCGGATTTTTCCGTACGGCCTGGTTGATGGTATTTCTTGATTTCTGGTCACTCTGGTTGGTTACCGTACATGTATTGATCACGGTGATGTCTGCAGGTCGGGAATAGTCCACTACCTGGTACCCGGCATTGTGAAAACGGGTAACCAGTGCATCTGTTTCATACTGGTTTAAACGGCAACCCAGTGTTTTAAAAGAGACCTTCTTCATGGTTGCAAAGTTAAAATTTCTATATTGTGTGCAAGCACGTTAAACTATGCGCAATGCGACTAAAATCAGGAATTATTACGGGTATACTGATGTTGTTCCTGGCAGGATGCGGCATAAAACTTGCCGGTAATGAATCATTGAACCATCCCCCCAACATTATTTACATCCTTGCGGATGACCTGGGATATGGTGATGTTGGATGTTACGGGCAAAAAAAGTTCTCCACTCCAAACCTGGATCAGCTGGCCAGCCAGGGCATACGTTTCACAAGGCACTATGCAGGTAGTACTGTATGTGCTCCTTCCAGGTCGGTACTGATGACAGGATTACATACCGGGCATACTCCCATCAGGGGGAACAAGGGGGTTAAACCAGAGGGGCAGGTACCCTTACCTGATAGCGCTCTTACCCTGGCCGAGCTGTTAAAATCTGCAGGGTATGTGACCGGTGCATTCGGCAAGTGGGGTCTTGGATTTCCCGGTTCGGAAGGCGATCCGCTGAATCAGGGATTCGACCACTTTTTTGGCTACAACTGTCAGGGCTATGCCCACAGGTATTATCCGGCCTATCTGTGGGACAATGATCAGCATTTTGAACTGACAGGGAATGACTGGTCGGCAAGGGTGACCTATGCCCCCGATGTGATCCAGCAGAAAACACTTGCATTTATCAGGCAGAACAGGGATACTTCGTTTTTTGCTTATGTTCCCATGATAATTCCTCATGCGGAACTGATTGTTCCCGATAACGGAATTTTCAGGTCATACAGCGGCAAATTTCCCGAAACACCTTATGAGGGAGGTGCTGGTGCAGATTACGGTCCGGAAATGATTATCGGAAAATATTGCAGTCAGGCACAGCCACACGCCACTTTTGCGGCCATGGTGCATACACTGGACCGGTATGTGGGAGAGATCATGAACCTGTTGAAGGAATTGGACATCGATGGAAATACACTGATTATGTTCTCCAGTGATAACGGCCCACACCATGAAGGTGGAGCCGACCCGGCTTTTTTCAACAGCGGCGGAGGGTTGAGGGGAATCAAACGGGACCTGTATGAAGGCGGGGTGCGGGTTCCCTTTATCGTTGCATGGCCGGGGAAAATTACAGGGGGGCAGGTATCTTCACATGTTTCTGCATTCTGGGATGTGCTCCCGACAGTGGCCGATCTGACAGGAATTGAACTGCCGGAAACCGATGGAATTTCTATTATGCCGAAGTTACTGGGACAACCGCAACCTGTGCATGAACTGCTCTATTGGGAGTTTCATGAAAGGGGCGGAAAACAGGCCATCCTGAAGGATGACTGGAAGGCTGTCAGACTGCATGTGGGGCAGGATCCGGATGGTCCGCTGGAGCTTTATAACCTGAAAGAAGATCCTGCAGAAGAACATGATGTAGCGGATAAGTATCCGGAGATGGTCCGACAATTGAGCGAACGCATGCAAAAGGAGCGGGTGCCATCGAAAATGTTTGATTTTGGCAGGTAATCAGTTTTCCTTCAATTCCTTATTTTTCCGGAAGGCACAATCTTTCATGGAACAGATTTCACAGGTATATGACCTGTATCTCGCTTCACGGCCGATCCCGATGATCCCGCTTACCGATTTAACAGGAGTCATGAGTGAAGAGTCCGACAGGGTAATCCCAAAACTGTTTTTAGCAAAGAGGGTAAAAAGCTTCTGTTGTTCCTTCACATGCCAGCCACAGTATCCCGGACTGTAGCGATTGGTCGCACTTCTCTGCCCGGAAAGTGCCAGTTCCTTAATATGTTCATGCAGGAGGTCCGCCACCGATTCGGCCACTGCGGATCCCACCAAGTCCACAATGTAGCCTTCCAGGTAATTGCCTTCCCGCATGAGCTGTCTGGCGAGTGATTCTGGTTCAATACCTGCAGTTGCAAGGAAGAATACATAAGTTTCTGAATTTTTCAGCAAATGCCGGATCATCCTGCCTGTCCGGAACCGGATTCCTTCGATCCGGATCTCATCCAGGGACCCGTTGTCCAGGACAGGCTGCAAAACATATCCTCCAAGCGGGGATGCTATCCTGATGCACTCGTTGATATAATATTCCACCAGTTGCAGGGTATAGGTATCTGTATCTTTACCCCCTTCCCCGAGCAGGGCAAGGATCTCATTTGTGTCAACAGAGATCTTTGATTTGTCAATTTCAAAATTTCTAACCTGCATCGGTTTTCCGGAATAGGTTACCGGGGCAAAACTACTTAAAACGGAGGAAAGCACTGTGAGCGGATCAAAAACTGTTAAAACAATCTTAAATTTTCAGGCTGTATGCTCCTCCTGAAAACTGTTTCATACATTTAAAGATTAATAAAAAAGAAGTCAGGTTTTACTATTTAGCACGTCAGACCCTATAAACTGTTCGACAATGAAAATAGTTAATCAGTTAATTTGTCCGGTTTCACCTGAGCGTGTGGATGAGAACAGGGTCAGGCTCACTGCGCTGGGTGTAATCTTTACCATGGATGCTTTTTTATTTACAGGTAATGCTCTTTTCCCCGGATTACTGGTGATGGATTTTTATATCAGGGCCTTTACCAGGCTTTCATACAGTCCGCTTAGCTGGATTGCATATCTGTTTATCAGGATTCTGGGGACCGGACCTGTATGGATCCCGAAAGCTCCCAAGATGTTTGCTGCCAGGCTGGGGCTGCTGCTTTCCGTTATTACTTTGACATTTGCGCTGACAGGCGTATATACACTGGCGTATATTACCGGTATCATCCTTGTGGTTTTTGCCTTCCTGGAATGTGGACTCAATTTCTGTACGGGTTGCTGGATCTACACCTACATGGTTTTTCCCCTTTTCAGGAAATAGGGCATTGCTTTGTATTTGTTTAAAATCTATTGTTTAAAATCATTTTAATGGGAAAAAAATATTTTTCATTAC
>JANTFK010000080.1 GCA_024763595.1 Bacteroidales bacterium
AAGGGCTGATTGAATTGGTGATCAGGTTCTGGAACTGGCTGGTCCGGCTATAACTCAGTTTGATATAATGACGCGGAGCGGCCCGGTAGATCATACTGATCCGTGGGTCCAGTGAAACAGCCCTGTAGTATACCTTTCCTTTCGGATATTCATTAACCACCAGGCTATCTCTTTCAAATACGCTTCCGGGGACAGGAACGACCTTATATTCTGTAGCCGGACCAACATTGTTCCAGGCGGTCAGTCTTAACCCTGCCCTCAATGAGATCCGGTTGCTGATGATAAACTGGTTGGAGGCATACAACGCAAATTCCCTGGTATATTTCGTGGAAAGATCCAAACCGGGATCCCACTCTTCACCCTCCACGTAATAATTGCCGGGATCATGAAAATGGGCAGCAGTCAGCATACCGAAACGAAGTGTATAACCGGGATTAACGTAATAAGTGAAATCGTATTTCAGGCTCAGGTTTTCAATACTGGAGTTCCAGTACTCATTGTTTTCGATCCGTCTGTTCAGGTGATAATCATACCGTGATCCCAGCAGGGTCAGGTTGCTGAAGAGCCTGTCGGAAAATAGGTGGTTCCAGCGAAACGTGGTGGTACTGTTCCTCCAGTTGATGCCTGAAGTGATATCCCGGTTATGCACCTGTTCAAAGTTATCCACCCCCTGGTACATGGAAAAAAATACCCGGTTCCCGGGATTGATCCGGTAGTTCAGTTTGAGATGGAAATCGGAAAAATGAAGGTCCTGGACACGCTCGTTTACAGACTGGACCGGCCTTGTAATATAAGATCGCCGTCCCGAAACAAAATAGGATATATGATTCTTCCATAAAGGTCCTTCCAGAGAGAGACGCGATGAGAGCAGACCCGCACTTCCATCTATACCGAACCGGTTCATGTTCCCGTCCTTGGTCCTGATATCGATGAGCGAAGAGAGCCTTCCCCCGTAATTGGCCGGGAAGTCCCCCTTATAGATCTTTACCTCTTTCACCGCATCAGGTACGACGGTACTGAAGAACCCGAGCAGGTGGGTGGGGTTATATACCGGTGCCTCATCAATGGTGATCAGGTTCTGGTCCCTGCCCCCTCCCCTCACATAAAAAATGGTGGACCCGTCTCCAAAGAACTTGATTCCGGGGATGGCTGCCAGTGATTTGATCACGTCCTTCTCTCCAAACAGGGCCGGCATGCGCCTGACCGATTCAGGATCGATCCGCTCCTCGGAACTCCTGGCCGTCCGGATAATACCTGAATCATCACTGGAATAGATGGTTACCTCACTCAGCCTGGCCACCTCCTTTACCATGGCAAAATGAATGGTCTGGTTGCTGTTCCCTGTTACCGGTATGGCCATCTGGCGATACCCCACATAGGAGCAGATAAGCTCCTTCACCCTGTTTTTCAGCGTCAGGGAAAAGAACCCATAATTGTTGGTAATGGTACCTTCCAACCCTCCCGGCACAGAGATGGTGGCGCCGATCAGCACCTCACCCGTGCTGTAATCTTTTACATAACCGTTGATCGTGAACTGTATGGGAATCTTATCCGCTGCGTTCTGAACAATACCACTCCCTACTTCCACCTTTAAACGTCTGGCCCTTTTCAATACAATCTGCCGTTCCACCAGTTCATACCGGATCTTACGGTACCTGAACATTTCCCTGAGAGCCTCATCCAGGGTGGCGTGGCTGACAAATATTGTTACCGTATCCCGGTCATCCACCAACCTGTTACTGTAAGAAAAGCTCAGTCCGCTCTGTTGTTCAATCAGGTCCATCACCTCCCGCAGGGGTCGCTCCTTTGCATGCAGGGTAATATATACCTCCTGTTCCTGTCCCTTTACAAAACAGGAAATGGCTGTCAGAAGCAACAGCAGGGATATGTTCAGTCCCGGTCGCAGCATATTATTCTATACATCCTTCCCCTTCGAGGGTGATCTGTTCACCCTCCTGCCTGATCGTCAGGTCAAGGGTTGACTCCAGTACATGCAAAATGGCATCGAGGGACTGCTCATTGAAGGTCACGGTGATGGGACAGCCGGCCAGCTCCTGGTTCATGATTACCAGGTGTGCATTGTAGACCTTATTGATCAGATCCACCGCCTCCTGAAGAGAGGTCTCCTCAAAGATCAGTTCCCTTGTCTTCCAGGAAATGGTATTGGGATCTGCATTGGGAATCAACTTCAGTTCCCTGTGTTCCTTATGATAGGTTCCGCTGTTTCCTGCCCGTAATACGATTTGATCATGGCGGTCCTCTTTGGCCGTAAGGGCAACCACACCACTCTTCACGGTGATTTCAACCATGGTATTCTGCCGGTAGGCATTGACATTAAAGCTGGTTCCCAGCACCTCAACCATGGCACTTCCGACATCGATCAGGAAAGGCCTGGCTGTATCCCTGGCAACATCGAACCACGCTTCACCACTGAGGTACACCTGGCGTCTCGTTCCGTCGAACCGCTTCTCATACCTGATTCTGGAGTGCCTGTTCAGAGTTACCATTGTCCCGTCGTCCAGGGTCAGCTCAACGGGTTCGTTTTCGGCAACCACCCTTTGCATACCGGCCATCCTGGATGAATAGAACCAGGCAAATGTAAAGAGCAGTCCCACAACCAGTACGGCAGCAATCCGGTAGGTATAGAAAAGTATTGTCCTGGCAGGTTTCCCGGTGTCCAGTGTAAATGTCTCCTGTCCGGCCAGATCCGGGATCCTGGCCTCAAGCAGGGACCATTCGGCATCCATATCGTAAACATCCCGTTCCGATACCGATCCAACCGAGTCCCAGATCTTCCTGTAGGTATCCACCAGGTTGCGTTTCTCCGGATCCTCCTGCAGCAGCTGCTCAAAATCACGCAACGCTCCGGGGGATAATTCTCCGGAGAGATACCTGGTTACCAGGCTGTTAAAATCGCTATGTTTCTCGTTGACAGACATACTCACCTATAACACACATTATAGCAGGTTTACCCCTACGGGATTTACCATCTAATTTAACCCGTACAGGAGCAACCAGAGCAACAGCGTCAGATATTTTGCCAATTGTTCCCTCAATATTCTCAAAGCTTTGGACATCTGGTTCTCTACAGTCTTTACAGATATTCCGAGTTGCCCGGCTATCTCACTGTACCTTAACCCGTCAAACCGGTTCATCTCAAATATCTGGCGGCACTTCTCAGGCAACGTTGCAATGGTATCCCTGATCTTTTGCTCCAGTTCCATAGACTCTATCTGTGCACTCACATCCCACTCTCCTGCCACATCGGGTACCGCTCCATCCGAGAATTTTTTCCGGTCACGGATCACATTCAGGCTGCGATTATGGACCGATGTAAAAAGCCAGGATTTAAGGGAGGTACTCAGGTCAATTTCCAGGCGTTTTTCCCACAGATTAATAAAGACATTCTGCACCACTTCCCGGGCATCATCTTCATCGGTCAGTATCTTCCTGGCAAATGCCATCAGGGGAGGGAAATACTCCCTGAAAAGGGCCTCAAAGGCAGAACGATCCATCCTGCCGGCCAAGTGCAGTGTCTTCTCCGTGGTCATGTTGCGATAAAGATAGAGAAATCAATATTTCTATATAACCAATTTAATCAACAGTTGTTATACCCTAAACGGGTCGGACTATATTTGTATTTTTGTCCCAAAACCTGATTTATGAGGCAATTCCTGCTGAAAGCATATTCCTTACTGGCCTGGGTTACCATGGCCATCACTTCCATCATCATCACCCCTTTCTTTTTACTGGTGTGGGTATGCAGCTTCTGGTGGGACAGACGCAGGGTTGCCGCCCATATGATGGCAACCTTCTGGGCCTGGCATTACCAGTCGCTGATCCCTTTCTGGCATCTGCACCTGGAGGGGAGGGAGAAAATCCCCTGGAACAGGCCGGTGGTCATGGTTGCCAACCACCGTTCTCTCATCGACATACTGGCGCTGTATAAGATCCGGCGACCCTTTAAATGGACCTCAAAAGCGGAGAATTTCAAACTCCCGTTCATAGGGATGGTGCTTTCCCTGACCAATTCAATCAGGATCAAGCGTGAATCCCTGCGAGCCGGGGCACAATTCATGTCCCGGGCGAAAATGGAGATTGAGAAGGGTTCTTCCATTCTGCTTTTCCCGGAAGGCACACGTTCCAAAACAACAGAGATGCGCCCTTTCAAGGAGGGTGCTTTCCTGCTGGCCAAACAGGCTGGTACAGGGATCATTCCCATCGTTCATACCGGTTCGGAAAAAACCTTTGACCGGGGTTCCTGGGTACTGAAAGGAAGAGCCGACATTGATATCCGTGTGCTGGATGAGATCCCGGCCGGAGAGGTGGCCCGGCTGGAAATGCCGGAACTGATGAAAAAAGTCAGGACCTGTATGGAAAAAGGGCTGGCTGAACTTGAGCTGAAAAAGAGAAAACCGGAATGAATCGCAGGAAGATCGCCAGGCGCATGGGTTTTGCAAAGGACCAGGAAGGGATCATGAACCGGTATCTGCGGGAAGGCTCCAACTGGGATGATCATCTGAAAAAGACCCGTTCATTTATTGCCGGTGCATTTCAGGAGGTTGCTGTTTCATCCGTGGCGGTGCTGGGAAGCGGATGGTTGCTTGATGTTCCGCTGAACCATCTCCGGAACCGTTTTCAACAAGTTTACCTGGTGGATATACGGCATCCGCCCCAGATCAGGAAAAAGACCGGTACAATGAATAATGTGGAACTGATAGAGGCCGATCTCTCGGGAGGGGCCATTGAACAGGTATGGAAACTTAACCGGCACAAACCGGATCTCAGGGAGACGGACCTGATGAAACGTATCAGCCTTACCGATCCCCTGTCACAAATCCGACCCGATGCCTTCATATCGGTAAATCTGCTGAATCAACTGGATATCATACTTTGTGACTACCTGAAGCAACACGGCTATTTTCAACAGGAAGAGCCCATTAGGGAATTCCGCGCCGCCATCCAGAAATTTCACCTGGATTGGATTACCCGCACCGCCGGATGCCTGGTCACAGATGTAACAGAGGAGTCTGTTGACCGGAAAGGCAACTCCTCATTTAAAAACCTGCTTTACACTGACTTACCTCAGGGTATGCGAAAGCAGTCATGGATATGGGAATTTGACACCCACGAAACCTATCGTCCGTTGTTGCGCACCCGCATGAAGGTTCAGGCCGTTGAGTGGACCTGATTACACGGTTTTTTTGAACCGCTTGTCAAGAGATTTGTGTTGAAAACTGGGTATCGTGCAGGCCATACTTTTGGTTATATTTGTGCTGCTATTGAGGAGATTGATATGACGGCGAATTATTCAGAAGAAACCATACGGACACTTGACTGGAAAGAGCACATCAGAAAACGTCCGGGTATGTATATCGGGAAGCTGGGCGACGGCTCTTCCCCTGATGATGGTATATATATCCTTCTGAAGGAGGTGATCGATAATTCCATCGATGAATATATGATGGGGTTTGGCAAGACCATCGAGGTAAACATCAATGAACACCAGGTTTCCATTCGTGATTACGGAAGGGGTGTGCCACTGGGCAAAGTGGTGGATGTGGCATCCAAAATGAACACCGGGGCCAAATATGATTCAAAGGTATTTAAAAAGTCGGTGGGGCTCAACGGTGTGGGGATCAAAGCAGTTAATGCGCTTTCGTCCAGTTTTACGATCCAGTCGGTTCGTGAAGGAAAGATAAAATCAGTGGATTTCTGTGAGGGTGAACTTGTCAAGAACCACCCCCAGCATAATTCACCGGAAAAAAATGGTACCTGTATCATCTTTGAACCCGATCATACCATGTTCGGGAAATTCAAATTTATTGATGAGTATATCGAAGCGATGCTTCGTAATTATACCTATCTCAATACCGGGCTGACCATCATCTATAAAGGGCAAAAGTTCCAGTCAAAGAACGGATTGCTGGACCTGCTGCAGGAAAACATGAGTGGTGAGGGGCTCTATCCCATCATCCATCTGCAAAATGGAGATATTGAAGTAGCCATTACCCATGGCAACCAGTATGGTGAGGAGTATTTCAGCTTTGTGAACGGACAACATACCACACAGGGGGGGACACACCAGGTGGCATTCAAAGAGGCCCTTGTAAAGACAGTGAGGGAGTTTTTCAAAAAAGATTTTGATGCTTCAGATATCCGTACATCCATTATTGCTGCCATCAGCATTAAAGTGGAAGAACCTGTATTTGAATCCCAGACAAAAACCAAGCTTGGTTCCAGGGATATAGGTCCCGACGGCCCGTCGGTCAGGAATTTTATCATGAATTTCCTTACCTCCAAACTGGATGATTATCTGCATAAACATGGTGAAACCGCCCACATCATGCTGAAAAAGATCCAGGAATCGGAAAAGGAGCGGAAAGCCATTTCGGGGATTAAAAAACTGGCCAGGGAAAGAGCCAAGAAGGCCAGCCTGCATAATAAAAAATTACGCGACTGTCGCATTCACTATAACGGGAAAGATGACCGGAAAAATGAATCCACGCTGTTTATCACCGAAGGAGATTCTGCTTCCGGATCCATCACCAAATCAAGAAACGTGAATGCTCAGGCTGTTTTCAGCCTGCGTGGAAAACCACTCAATTCTTTCGGGTTAACCAAGAAAGTGGTTTATGAGAATGAAGAGTTCAATCTTCTCCAGGCAGCACTCAACATTGAAGACGGACTGGATGGACTGAGGTACAAAAATGTGGTAATTGCCACTGATGCCGATGTGGATGGCATGCATATCAGGCTTTTGTTGCTTACCTTCTTTCTTCAATTCTTTCCCAACCTGGTCCGGAACGGTCACCTCTATATTCTTCAAACACCCCTGTTCCGGGTCAGAAATAAAAAAGAGACCATATATTGCTATTCTGAAGAGGAAAAGAGCAATGCAATAACAAAGCTGGGCAAGAACCCCGAGATAACAAGGTTCAAGGGGCTGGGCGAGATCTCCCCCGACGAATTCAAACATTTCATCGGACCCAATATACGACTACAGCCTGTACGCATGAAAAAGGATGATGACCTGAAAAATATCCTCTCATTCTATATGGGCAAGAATACACCGGAAAGGCAGGACTTCATTATTAACAGGCTGAGAGTTGAAGAGGATCCGGTAGAGGTGGCCTGAAGACTCCGGGTAAGCCGGCAGGGAGAATCACAGGGAACCAGTGCTGCAATAAATGACAGAATTCGATAACAGATCATTGAATACGCACTACGATGATGCACATGAGGGGGATGATGTAAAGATCACCCACCTGACAGGAATGTATGAGGATTACTTTATTGATTATGCATCCTATGTAATCCTGGAACGTGCAGTACCTCATATTACCGATGGACTGAAACCGGTACAGCGCCGTATCCTGCACGCCATGAAACGCATGGACGACGGCAGGTATAACAAGGTGGCCAACATCATTGGAAATACGATGCAGTACCATCCACATGGCGATGCCTCCATTGGCGATGCCCTGGTTCAGCTGGGTCAGAAGGAACTGCTGGTGGATACGCAGGGTAACTGGGGTAATATCTATACGGGCGACGGGGCTGCAGCCTCCCGGTATATTGAGGCCCGTCTTTCCGGGTTCGCCAACGAGGTACTTTTCAATCCCAAGACAACTGAATGGAAGCTCTCTTATGACGGTCGCAATAAGGAGCCGGTTGCACTGCCTGTTAAATTTCCCCTGTTGCTTGCACTGGGTGCCGAAGGGATTGCGGTGGGACTCTCCTCCAGGATCCTGCCTCATAACTTCAATGAACTGATCGATGCCTCCATCAAATACCTGCAGGAAAAAACATTTGAACTCTATCCTGATTTTCCCACCGGGGGACTGGCCGAAATAAGCCGGTATAATGACGGTCTCAGGGGCGGAACCATACGTGTCCGGGCAAAGATCGAGAAGCTGGACAAAAAGACACTGGTGATCAGGAATCTTCCTTATGGCAAGACCACCGGGAGTCTGATCGATTCCATCGTCAAAGCCACCGAAAAAGGGAAGATCAGGATCAAACGGATTGATGATAATACAGCTGAAAACGTAGAGATCCTGGTTCACCTGGGTGCCAATGTATCCTCGGATAAGACCATCGACGCCCTTTACGCTTTCACAGACTGTGAGATCTCCATCTCACCCAATTGCTGTGTCATTGACAATGACAAACCCCGCTTCATAGGGGTAAGTGAGGTTTTGAAGGTGAATGTGGATCACACCAGGGAGATGCTGAAACAGGAGCTGGAGATCAGGCTCAGGGAGCTGCAGGAGGACTGGCATATCTCTTCCCTGGAAAAGATCTTCATTGAAAAACGGATCTACAGGGATATCGAGGAGTGCGAAACCTGGGAAAGTGTGATCGAAACCATTGACAGAGGGTTGGATCCTTATAAGAAGCTATTGCAGCGGGAAGTCACCCGGGAAGATATCATCAAACTTACCGAGATCAAAATTAAACGCATTTCCAAATATGATGTTAAGCGGGCCGATGAACACATCAAAGCGCTTGAGGAGGAGATGGAGGAGGTAAAAAACAACCTGGCAAACCTGGTCGCATTTACCATCAGTTATTTCAGAAAGATCAAAAAGAAGTATGGCAAAGGGAGAGAGCGCCGGACCGAACTGCGCAACTTTGCCAGCATTGAAGCCACCAAGGTAGTAGTGGCCAACCAGAAACTCTATATGAATGCGAAAGACGGCTTCATTGGTACAGGTTTGCGGAAAGATGAATTTGTATGTGATTGCTCTGATATTGATGATATTATCGTCTTCCTGAAAGATGGCACCTATACCATCTCCAAGGTGACAGAGAAGCAATTTGTCGGGAAAAATATTATCCATGCTGCGGTATTCAAGAAAAATGACAAGCGCACCATTTATAACGTGGTCTATTTTGACGGAAATTCGGGTAATGTGATGATGAAAAGGGCACCTGTAACCGGTATAACCCGTGATAAAAAATACAATATCGCCAAAGCTCACAAACATACCCGGATCCTCTATTTCAGTGCCAATCCAAATGGTGAAGCAGAAGTGATCAAAGTATACCTGCGACCCAGGCCCCGGTTAAAGAATCCCGTTTTTGAATTTGATTTTGCTGACCTTGCCATCAAAGGAAGGGGTACCATGGGGAACATCCTTACCAAATTTTCGGTCCAGAAGATCGTAATGAAGGAGAAAGGGGTTTCGACTCTGGGAGGAAGAAAGATCTGGTTTGATGAAGATGTGATGCGCCTGAATGTAGATGCCAGGGGCACTTTTCTGGGAGAGTTCTCCGGTGAGGACAAAATCCTTGTCATTACCAAGTCGGGCTACTTCCGCACTACCGGATTTGACCTGAGTAACCATTTTGAAGACAACCTGCTGATCATTGAGAAGTACAGGGAAGGAAAGATATGGTCCGCTGCCTATTATGATGCAGAACAGCAGTATTACTACCTGAAGCGCTTTCAGATCGAAAAGAATGCCAGGCAAACCCGGTTCATTGGTGGTCATCCCGACTCCCGGCTGATCCGGATTACAGAAGTGGAGTACCCACGTCTGGAGCTCAAATTTGGCGGAAAGAACAAGGATCGTGATCCTGAGATTATTGAAGTGGCCAGTTTCATTGGGGTCAAGAGCTATAAAGCCAGGGGTAAACGCCTGTCAACTTACGAAGTGAAGGTGATCGAAGAGCTTGGCCCCATGGAAGGATCCGGTGAAAAAACGCCATCTGAAACTCCACCCGGAAAAAGCGTACCCGGAGAGATGGGGACGAGCCCGGCAGCCGCAGAAAAAGGTACCAAAGCCCCGGCGAAAGAGACAAAAGCTCCTGCCAAAGACAAAACCCCGGTGAAAGGCACAAAAGCTCCTGCCAAAGACAAAGCCCCGGTGAAAAAAACCGGGGTGAAACCTGGCTCCGGGGCCAAACAGCAGCCGGTTCAGCAAGATCCCGACGATATCCCCCTGGAGATCGTTAAACCAAAGGAAGAGACCACAGATCAGGACCAGGAGGATAAACCTGCATCAAACGGCCAGTTCTCACTGGAATGGTGATATGGATTCAAGAATATTCCTCATAGGGTTTATGGGTTCAGGAAAATCCACCCTGGGATCCAGGCTGGCCCGGAAGATCGGATTCAAATTTATTGATATGGACCGGTTGATCGAAGAGACAGCCGATATGACTATCCCTGAAATATTCCGGGAACACGGAGAGGAAGTATTCCGGAAATGGGAACACGATATTCTGCTGGAAATATGCGAACG
>JANTFK010000081.1 GCA_024763595.1 Bacteroidales bacterium
ACGCGATTCTGATTCACGGGTCGGCGAAATCAGGATGGCACGACAGGGCCTTTTTACAATAAATGACAGGGATGAAAATACCCCTCAGATTAAGATCGTCCGCGTGGTTTCCACAATAGAATTTCAGTTAGATGACTAAAAAAAACGGAATATTCGTTGCATTAGCTATCGGAATGCTTGCAAACGGTTGCAATACCAGAAATGCTGCAACCAGTCTCGTCGATTATGTCAACCCGTTTACGGGAACCGGTTTTCACGGGCATACTTTCCCGGGGGCAGCGCTTCCCGGCGGAATGGTGCAGCTGAGTCCTGATACGGGAACGGAAGGCTGGGACTGGTGCTCGGGTTACCATTACAGCGACAGTTCCGTGATGGGATTCAGCCATTTGCACCGAAGCGGAATGGGTGCCGGCGACTGGGGCGACATTCTCCTGATGCCCACTACGGGCGACCTGAAAATCGTACCCGGAAGCAAGGAAAATCCGGATGAAGGTTACCGGTCGAGGTTCTCGCACCGGGATGAGGAAGCATCTCCGGGATATTATGCTGTGTACCTGAAGGACTACGCGGTAAAGGCCGAATTAACTGTTTCGGAAAGGGTTGGCTTTCACAGGTATACTTTTCCTGCCTCGGCAGATGCTCACATCCTTGTTGATGTGGGGCACGGAATACGGGATCATTATCGTGTGGGAAGCGAAGTGAAGATTGTGAATGACACGGATATTGAAGGTCACAGGTTGTCTTCAGGATTTGTAAAGAACAAACATGTATATTTTTATGCCAGGTTCAGTAAGCCATTCAGCGAATACGGCACATGGAACGGCGAAAATATCAAAGCGGGCTCGCGTGAAGATTCCGGCCCCTACCTGGGTGCCTTTGTCAATTTCGCCACTTCCGGAAACGAAACGGTTGAGGTAAAAGTGGGCATCTCTTACACCAGTACAGAACAGGCCCGCCTCAACCTGGAAACAGAAATACCCGGGTGGAACTTCGACCAGGTAAAAGAGAATTCCAGGCAGCAATGGAACCGTGCACTGGGCAAGATCGAGATTCAGACACCCGGACAAAATGACGCATCATACAATCATGGGAAACAGGCAACCTTTTACACCGCTCTATATCATGCATTATTGTTCCCAGCCACCTTCAGCGATGTGGACGGGAGTTATACGGGCCTTGACCACAGGGTGCATAAAGCAAAGGATTTTACCTATTTAAGCGACTTTTCATTGTGGGATACCCACCGTGCCGAGATGCCTTTGCTTGCATTAATCGAACCACAAAGAATTGAAAATGCTGTCCGGACCATGATCGCCCAGTACGAACAGGGTGGCTGGTTACCAACACCACAACAGTTTGGAAATAGTTACACCAACGATATGATAGGCGATCACCCGGTTGCCGCCATGCTGGATGCTTATCAGCATGGAATCAGGAATTTTAATCTGGAAACTGCTTACGAAGCGGTCCGGAAAAATGCCATGGAAATCCCGCCGCCCCGCTGCCGTTCCAAAGGCCGCGTCGGGTTGGAGTACTATAAGAACCTGGGATATTTACCATACGATAAAGTCAGGGAATCGGTCTCCAGGACGCTGGAATACGCCTATAACGACTGGTGCGTGGCCGGGCTGGCCAAAGCCGCCGGCAAAACAGACGACTACGAACTATTTTTAAACAGGGCCGCAAACTACAAGCATATCATCGATACGGTAACCGGGTTTGCCCGCCCTAAAAAGAGCGATGGTTCATGGCTCTCACCCTTTGATCCAACATTTGTGGGGCATGGGAAAGACCGTCACTATACCGAAGCCAATGCATGGCAGTACACCTGGTTTGTACCGCACGATGTACAGGGGTTAATTAACCTGGAAGGTGGAAGAGAAAGGTTTGTTAAACGGCTGGATTCTCTCTTTTCCATCAGTTCGGAAGTGCACAGCACGGTTTCTGATATCACCGGGCTGATCGGGCAATATGCACACGGAAACGAGCCGGGTCATCACACAACCTATCTGTTTAATTATGCCGGCGCTCCGTGGAAAACGCAAAACCTGGTAAGAAAGGTGATGGACGAATTCTATCATGACGGGCCCGATGGCCTGTGCGGCAATGAAGATATGGGGCAAATGTCGGCCTGGTATGTTTTAAGTGCCATGGGATTTTACCCGGTCGCCCCCGGACAGAATGTCTATGTCATCGGGAGTCCTGAATTCAGCAAAGCGGTCATCCATCTAGACACTACATATTATCATGCGGAAACGTTCGCGATCGGGGCCAGAAACAACTCCATGAAAAACAAGTATATTCAGTCGGCCTCCATCAACGGTACACCCCTGGAAAAACCGTGGTTTCGCCATTCGGTAATTGAAAACGGGGGGGAACTGGTATTTGAAATGGGCCCGGAACCAAATAAGAGCTGGGGAAGTGATCCGGCTGCAGCTCCGCCATCGATGACCACAGAGTGAGGAACGATCCATTGTAGACGTATATGGATGCTATAATGGTCAAACTCTTATTCCAAAACAATAGCCAGGTTTTGCACACCGGCAGCATCTTTCGGGATAAAGGCCTTATCAGATTCAATACCGTTGACTGCAAATGATTTGATGTGCGAGCCTGTTCCTTCGATGGAGATATTCAGCAACATGTTCCGGTACTTCAGATGGGTCAGTCCGGGGTCTTTAATTCCCTCAGGAACCATGGGAGCAAAGCTGATTCCATCCTGTGAAAGCGCTATTCCGAAAATCCCGTTGTAGATCATCCTTATAAAAGCGGTGGCGGACCATGTCTGGCGCCGGGTCGATTCCCACAATACCATTTTGCCATTGTTCATCTGCATGCCCCCGTACCGTTCTCCCGATACCGGGTGGTATATCTCGGAGAATTGCATGTCCCTGACAGCGTGTTCGGCCAGGGTGAAGAGTTCGTGTGAAAAGAGTTCTGACTTTTTGTTTTTTGCGGCCACATCTGCCCACATGCCCTGGATCTGCGGCCAGACCGTTACGTTGTGACGCCCGAAGGTCATCCCGTCTTTGTTCAGCACTTTAAAGCGGGGCAGTTCGGGCCAGCCGCAGGTCACTCCTGCCGGGGATACATGCAGATGCTCGAAAATGGATGCGGTCTGCCGGTCATCAGCAATACCAAACATGATGGCATATGCATTGGCCAGTGCTTCCTGGATCTCACACACTCCGTCTTCGTCAATGTAGAGGCTGTAGAGCCCGGTATGATCGTTCCACAAGTAGCTGTTGATGGCTTCCTTAAGATTTTCCGCTTTCTCTGCCCAGTGTCCGGTATCTTCTTCCCCCAGTTCCTCAGCCATCTTTACAGCCACCTGGTAAGCGTTATAGTAAATTGCATTTGCATAAGTTGACATCATGGGAATCCCGTATCCCTTTTTGGCCACTTTGTCCTTGTTGAATTCAGGCCATGAAAAAGCTGCGCTGGAGCCGCCGGTATTTGCATATTTTGCCGGATATTCAGCAACACCATCACTCCATCCCAGTCCCCGGAAGAGATTGTATGCCGGGTCAAATTCGGTTTCCTCGTAATAAGCCAGTGCATCCCCGGTGATGTGCAATGCCAGCTCCAGGAACTTTTTGTCGCCCGTCACCAGGTAATGGTTCCATGCCCCTGTGGTCCACAACATGGCATCCCAGTACTGTCCGGTAATTTTCAGCTTTTCATTTTCCTCTTTACTGATCACGGAGAAGAGCGTATTTTCAGCAACTTCAGGAACAATAAAAGAGCCTCCGTTCCATGAATTGATGGCCGCATCGCGGATCCAGGGGCTGTTATAATCCACCCCGGCAATGATCACCGGCACCACCTCTCCGGTAAGCTTGCTTCGATACTCCTGAATATTTGTAAACAGATCGCCCACGGCAATCCGGTAGGCCAGGTCAAGCGTACGGTTTCCTGTTTTTACATTGGGGTAGGCCACTTCAAACCCATTGTTCTCCGTTGCCGGCAGATCTGCAGACTCCTTCAATTTGTACTGGCAGGAGATGGACACTAAGACAACCAGCATTGCCATGGTGATCTTCTTCATGACGTTCTCTTTTTAGGGTTACATTTTCAACTCACCTTACATTGATCCTGTAAGATAGTTTTACCAGGAAAGTGTTGGTTGGTTTTTTATCTGTAAACATGTCGTTCATGTTGTCCCACACCCCGAAGCCACCTTCCTGTGCATAATAATCCCGTGTCTGTGACCATACCAGGTAAGCGGTTGATCCGGGTACAAATTCCCACCTGATGACCAGGTTCGACAACCATTCGTTTACTGTAAAATCCGGATCCCTGAAACTGTAATCCATGTTCATATCCTCATTTTCGTCAACCTGGTATGAACCATCCACATAGCTGATCTGCCGGTCCGTAAAGAGCTGGTACCTGTCTGTGAAGCGTTCTGCTTTGGGGTCGGTTATCCTTTTGAAATCGGTGTACTCACCCGAGGCAGTAAAAGGTTGGCCCCAGTACTGGATGGTCAGATCGGGCGTAATGTTATAGTTGATCCTGAGTGACATGCTGAGAACCTTCTGGTCAATCTTTCCAAAGAGATAACGTGCATCGCCGTTCATCTCCCGTTGGGTCACATACTGCAACTCATCGTTGTTGGAAGAATAAGAGGGACGCAGGGATATGGAAAGGTTATTCATCGGCCGTACGGTCATAAAGAGCGTATAGGAGTTTCTCCGGTAATAGTGTTCCGCACCCCGGTTAAAATTTCCGAAGAATCCTGCGGAGACGGCTTTTCTGTCGTCGGTAAAAAGCCGGTAATGAATCCTGCCGGAGTTGGGCAGGTACATGGCTGGTCCGCCTCTGAGCATCCGGTTTGAAACCTGGTGGGCATTATACCCGCCTCCGAACCCCGCATTCCAGAAGTTTTTGAATGTGGCATTCATGTTGTATTCATATCCGATAGCCCCGATTTGCCCCCCAAAATCAGACATCATGTATACATCATTATTTAATCTCAGGCTTCTGAAGATGCTGAAGGGCTCCGTGAAATTGTATCCGGTCCAGAAAACATTCAGGAGATTATCGGCCTGTTGCATATACCCCATATCATTGAGCTCCAGACCGGGACTCTTGAATACATTCATGAACAGGAAGTTCCAGTTCCCTCCAATCTTTCCGAATTGTAGTTTCCCACCCATTCCGGAGAGAGCGGTGCGGGTAGCGTCAAATGTAAGGTAACCGGCATCCGGTCGCTGGAAATACCTGGCCGAAGATTGCTGTGTAATGGATATTGCTTCTGCAGTACCCTGGACATTGCTCAGGTAGAGCGCTGCATTGAGCGTATAATTGCGCTCCCGGAAATATTGTGTAAAATCCAGTCCGGCTGTAGAGGCATTTTTATGAAGATATTCAAGATTGGTCCCGTCAAGCTTCCTGATCATACTGGTTACTGCCGCTCCGATAATTGTATTTCCCTTGTTGAAATCTTTCTGTACCCTGGCAAGGGAATAGTTGGTCAGCGGTTCCACGCTCTCACTGCGCTCAATCCCCTCGCTGTCAATTGTTGCCTTTGTATCGGCCGTAAGGGCTTCCATAACACCGACGGACAATCCATTTTCGGTTTTACCCGTGAGTTTAGCGGCTCCCAGAATAGGAGTGAATTTGGGTACTGAAGCGTATTCTCCATCCTCCAGTGAAGGATAACCCTGTGGCCTGCGTCCAATCCTGCGGGAATAGAAGAGGTTGTCGTTTCCCACTTCGCCATCTCCCAGTCCCACATTGAAACTTGTGATGCTTTTCCCTTCAATGAAGAAGGGCCGCTTCTCTTCGAAGAAGGTCTCAAAGGCGGTCAGGTTCACCTGGGAAGGGTCCGCTTCAACCTGCCCGAAATCCGGGTTAATTGTGAAATCGAGTGTCAGGTTGTTGGTAACCCCTATTTTACCGTCAAGGCCGATTTTGTACCCGGGATCGGTACCGGTGGCAAAAGGATTGCCTTCTTCAGGTTCATATCTCTTCAATGAGGCAACACCATAAGGTGTCAGGTCAAGTTGTTTGCGTGGTTCTATCTCCTGCAGGCCGTCCAGTTCACCCAGTGCATGAATAAATCCGGGAGCGTTCCTGGGAACCGGGTGCCATAAACTCAATTCACCTTCTCTGAATATCTGTCGTGCCACTTCGAATCCCCAAACCTCCGCCGCGTTCTTTTTAAACCGCAGCTGGGTAAACGGGATCTTCATCTCGGCGCCCCATCCCCATTCGTGTAGCTTTGCCTTTGCCCGCCAAATGGGATCCCAGGTGGGATCCTCCGCCCGGCCATTATCGGACATGATCATATCAAACCTTACACCGGCCGAGCTTACGCCGAAGATAAAGCCCGTGCGCAAATCATGATAACTGTCAAAAATGATAAAGACCATATCTCCTTCGCCGTTGTCACGGCGGCTCATCCGCTGTGTGATACTGTCGGGTGCGCTGTCGAGGGCTTTAATGGCGACATATAGATACATGTCGTCAAATGCTACCTTGAATTCGGTCTGCTGCGACGGAGGCCTGTCAGCATATGGTTCATTTTGTGTAAAATCACCGGCCCAAGCTCCCTGCTGCCATGCTGCATCATCAAATACCCCATTGATAACCGGGGATACATCTGTCCTGTAGGCTTCGTATACTTTCTTGGGCAGATATTCGGTCTGTCCTGTAAGGATCCATGCGGGCACTGAAAAGATGAGGGCTGAGAGAATCAGGGATTTTATCATGTACTTGTACTTTCCTTAAATAATAAAGACGAACACATCAACGAATTGTTACACCGAACGACCCATTTTAATGAACCCATGCCGGAAATTTAAATAGAGGCTTATTGTCAGTGCAATGATCAATCCCCACATGGTAACTGTATCAACCAGGGATTGGTCAATTGGCAGCCCGCTCAGGCGCGTAAAGAGAAAACTCATGTATGAATCGGGAAGATCCGTGTATCCCAGTTTCGTCAGGATGTTAAAATGCCAGTCGGTGAGGGGACAGTATCCAAATCCGTAAAAGATCCCCAGAATTACCCAGGAAGCAGCGGTCAGCAGCAGGGTTATAAGATTGAGGCGCCGGGTTTTCTTCCAGATCCATCCGAACAGGTTGAAAAAAACCAGGCCGGTGTGAAAGAGTGTAAAAAAGATATCAAGCAATTTCATCCTTTATCAGTTGGTCCATCAACAAAGTCCATCAACGGATCAACAATTTACTACTTTTCCGGTGGCTTAACCCAGCATCCGGTTTTTTGGGATATATTTATCATATCAAACCATGCTGTACCATGACTCAAAAGAACAGTAATTTTTCAAGGCGCGTTTTTATTAAAACGGCTTCTGTTGGAGCAGTTGCAGGTTCTGCAATGCCAGGTCTTGCATGCAGGGCAAAAAAGTCTGAACACACCGGCATATTGGATGTAAGACCGCATGAACTAATGTTAATCGTTGCAAAAATTGGAGCCGGCTTAAAGGACGACCTGGGGGACGCCAGGCTTACAGAGATATTGCAGATTGTAAGGAGAGATCCAAGTCAGCCGATTACGCTGAAGTGCCCGGTTACATCGAATTATAGTTTTCAGAATCCTGACGAGCTTACCGAGCCTGAGGAGGAACGGCTCTTTTATCTTCGTAGTGATCTTTATATCCTGCAGAGGATGGGTATGGCCCCGGGCGTCACCAAGCCTGCCATAGAATTCTTTCAAAGGTTGTATGATGGTGTAAAAACGGCAAAAGGGATCCTTTATTTCGACGAGATAACTGCTGATACTTGGAAGGGCCTTGAGAAGGAAGGCCGCAACTATGACAAGGGCCGGGCAATGGGGAACAGGATTGTAATTCCTGTTCGTGATCAAAAAGAAGAAGCGGAATATAAAATTGATTCGGTTAAGGTAATGTATGAAGCTGACCGGCTTAAAATCAGGCCGCACCATTTGATGTGTATGACTTGTTTTTATGGAAGGCAGACTTTTAAACCGATCTCTGAGGACAATCTTTTTGAGGCAATCGATGTCATACAAAAAACCCCGGAAATACCTGTTGAGCTTGTATGCGGCCCATGCATGATCTGTCCGCCCTGTTACAACTATAATCCGGGGACCGGCCAGTGCGTTAGCCCATTCTCCATGGCCGTGCGTGACGAACTGAAAGACCTCAGCGTTCTTCAGGCTCTTGGTCTGAAATATGGTGATGTTTTACCCGCAAGAGAGCTTTACACTTTACTTTTTGACAGAATTCATGTACAAACCCAGATATGCGGATGGGGCGATGGAGTGGTTACAAGCCCCGAGTGGACCGTCTGTACAGCCGGGCCGGAACCAGGACCGGAATATGCAAAGGGAAGGGCGGCAGGATTGGGTTTTCTCAATCAATGATCTTACGAGAATATCATTGATCTAAACCGTTCCATGACTAACTTTTCTCAGTGAATCCCGATCTGAATAGGTGTCGCCAAGAAAAAATTACAGGGGATCAACTCAAACTACTGCTGATCCCTGCAGATTAATGCGCCTTGTCCTTCTCATCCTCCTTCTCATCCTCCTTCCCTTCAAACCTGCCATTCATCTTTTCTGCAAATTTGCCGTTCATTTTTTCCTCAAACTTCTTTCGCCATTTATCCCTGAATTTACCGGCGTAATCATCACCGTTACAGGGATGATGGCTGTGAGACCCCCGGCCAACTCCCGAGAAAAGGATCTTGGACAACAGCAACAGGCCCAGGGTCTGCCAGTAAGTCACTTCCGGTCCGCTGAATAGTTCCGGAACCAGCCAGTTCCAGAGCCACATGACCACAAAGGTAAAAGCGATTAAACCTGCTATTCCAAAGAATGCATATTTTCCGAAATAAAAGAATCTCCGTGTTTTCATATCTAATGATTTTTTATCTGTTTATATAAATCCTTCAACTGCTTCCGGAGGTATGTTACCGCATACCTCTTTCTGGATAAAAGTGTATTGATCCCCTCACCGGTAATTTCAGAGATCTCTTTAAAACTCAATTCCTCAAACTCGTTCATAATAAATACATCGCGCTGCGCTTCCGGAAGCCGGTCCAGACACGATTCAATAACCTCCCAGATCACTCCCCGCATATATTCATCCTCGGGACTCCGGGTCAGCGATGGCAGAATATCTTCCAGCATCAGGGGTGGCTCCCCGCTATTCTGGCCGGCAATGGTCTTATCTGTCAGGAGATCCGGTTTATTCTTCCTGAAATGATCGGTGATGCGGTTGCGTGCTACCGTGAACAACCAGGATGTCATTTTATTCAGAGAGCGGATATCTTCAAACCCGACCGTCAGCTGGTAGAGCACATCCTGCATGATATCCCTCGCATCCTCTTCATTCCCCACCCTGCTCCTGATAAAGCCCAGGAGCCTGCCCTGCTCCTCTTTTACCCATTCATTCAGGTATGATTTTTCTGCCGCGGTCATCGTGTATATATCCTCTTTCAGTAATTATAGACGTTTAAGTGTGCAAAATATGCTACAGATCCATAACCGGATTGAACGGCATCACCTGCGACCGGTTCGGGATCTACCCGTGACACGGATTCGAACAGCATTGGATATCTGACGTAAAAGCAGCTGTTAATGATATATATTCATAGAATCAGGCTACAATAACAGCTATCATCCGGAGAAAGACTCAGACTGTTCAGCTGACAAAATTGCAAGTTTACTTTTTCTTAAGGACAACGCTTATGTTATTAGTGATGTCATCTTTGAAGTGAAACCGGTGGAACTTATGTAAGTTACAATAAATCATTAAATTTATTTCATGTTAGATCAATAGAAGAATATGTATATAGAGCTGATTTACAATGATGTATAAAAGAAGCCAACGATTTACAGATAAAGACATTAAAAATATCAGGATATTATTTTATGCTTTAATCATCGGGCTTATCGTAGGGCTTGCAGGTACTTTCTTTAGAATTATACTAAACTATGTTGAGGATTTTAGAGACACGTTATATGGCAATGCAGGCAATGACGGGTTTAAGAGCTGGCTATGGCCTGTTTTGTTTGCAATTGCAGGAATAAGCATTGCACTATTCCTTGTCAGGAAATTTGCACCCGAAACTGCAGGAAGTGGAGTTCATGAAATTGAAGGGGCTTTAGATGAAGTCCGGCCCATGCGATGGAAAAGAGTATTACCCATAAAATTTATTGCATCAATATTTTCCTTGGGCAGTGGCTTGTTGTTGGGGCGTGAAGGCCCAACCATTCAATTAGGTGCCAATCTGGGTAAAATGCTGAA
>JANTFK010000082.1 GCA_024763595.1 Bacteroidales bacterium
GCTCATGCCTCATGATGTGAATAAGGCCATCACTTTCATCAGGCGCGCTGTTAAAAACGGCGAAATACCAGCGGAGGCAGTCAATAAGAGCTGCCGGAAAATTTTACAGGCCAAATACTGGGTGGGCCTTCACCACCGCACAGCGGTAAGGACCGATTCACTGCTTGCAGACCTGAAAAAACCGGCCTATTACAACCTCTACCGTGATCTTGCAAAGCATGCCCTGATCCTGCTTAAAAACGACCATGATGTGATCCCGCTGAAAGGGTTGGATCAGGTAAAGCTGGCCACTGTCACCATCGGCAGACAGGAGAGCCGGATAGAGGGAGCAGTGACCGATCTCTACCTGGAGGGGTCACACTTTTTTCTCTCCTCCACTGAGGGGGAAAAGGGTCAGGAAGCGTTGTTATCAGCACTGCAACCCTTCAACACGGTGATTGTTAATGTGCTCAGTACCAGTACACGTGCATCCAGGAAGTATGGGATTAGTGATGCCACCGTCCGCTTTCTGGCAGCACTGGATACCACTGCCACCCTGATCCTGAATGTGGCCGGGGTTCCCTATGCATTAAGCCGTTTTCCTGACCTGGACCACATGGATGCTGTGATCCTCTCCCACAACAGCGATTCGCTTTTTCAGCACCTGGCCATGCAGGGTATCTTCGGGGGTATCCCCCTGACCGGAACAATGCCCGTATCAGCCGGGAAGCTGGCAAAGGCCGGTGATGGCATACGTACCGGACCGGCCATTCGGTTTGAATATGCACAACCCTTTGATGCGGGACTCAATGAAGATACTTTAAGAAAGATGGAGGGGATCATTCAACATGCCATCCGGGAGAAGGCCATGCCCGGCTGCCAGGTGCTTGTTGCCCGTCACGGAAAAGTTGTGTGGAACCGTGCCTGGGGCTACCATACCTACCAGAAACGCAGAGCGGTCAGGACATCAGATATCTATGACCTGGCCTCCATAACGAAGGTGGTTGCCACCACAGCTGCATTAATGAAACTCAGGGAGCAGGGGAAATTTCATGAGGACTCGGTGCTGGCTGTTTACGACCCCATCCCGGATAGCAGCAACAAGGCGCAGCTGAAAGCCGGAGATGTGTTGTCCCACCATGCGGGCCTGGAACCATGGATACCGTTTTACCTGCATACCCTGGAGCCATTGTATGCTTCCCAGCACCTGATAAGCAATAACAGATCCTACACCTACCCCTATAAAATCGGAAACGGATCCTATGCCAACCGGCATGTGAAATATGTGGATGGTATATACAGGGCCAGCTATTCGGAGGATTACCCGGTTCAGGTGGCGGAAAATCTGTATATGCGCAGCGAACTTATAGACTCTGTTTACCACTGGATCCATCAATCGGAGCTGCTGTCCAGGGAGTACCGTTACAGCGGACTGGGGTTTCATCTGTTTCACCAGATCATTGAATCAATTACCGATACTTCGCTTGCGGATTATGTCAGAGACCAGTTTTATGCACCTTTGGGAGCAACCACCCTGGGATATAAACCACTGGAGCGTTTTTCCGTGGATCGGATCGTTCCTACTGAGAACGATCTCTTTTTTCGCCGGCAGTTGTTGCAGGGCCATGTACATGATATGGGGGCCGCTATGCTGGGAGGTGTATCGGGTAATGCCGGCCTGTTCAGCGATGCCAACGACCTGGCCAAGATGATGCAGATGTTTCTGAACGGCGGAAATTACGGGGGAAAGCAATTTCTGGAACCTGCCACCCTGGCGCTCTACACAGCATGTTATCATTGTGATGAAGGGAACCGCCGGGGATTGGGATTCGACCGGCCCCTGACCGATGAACCTGATGCCGGCCCGGCCTGTAATGCTGCTTCTTCCCTCAGTTACGGCCACTCAGGGTTTACCGGTACGCTGACCTGGGTGGATCCGGCGTATGACCTTGTATATGTGTTTCTTTCCAACCGGGTTCATCCCGACATGGGGAACAATAAACTGATCGAGATGAATGTACGTACGGATGTGCAACAGGTGATCTATGATGCCATCATTGAATAGCTGTCCCTGAACAGGGCTGGCCCCATTGATTTATGAATCATTATTACTTGACCATATGAAGCCAACACATATTGAACATATCGGGATTGCGGTAACCAACCTGGAGGAATCGATCGCTTATTATGAAAAGGTCCTGGGATTGGAGTGTTATGCCATAGAGGAGGTGGCGGACCAGCGGGTGAGGACTGCTTTTTTTAAGGTAGGGGAGACCAAAATTGAATTACTGGAAAGCATGGATCCGGATGGCCCCGTGGGGAAGTATATTGCAAAGCGGGGGCCCGGGATCCATCACCTGGCCTTTGCCATGAAGGATGTTGCAACCTCTTTGAAGCAGGCAGGAGAGCAGGGTATCAGGCTGATCGATGAAACTCCCCGTGAGGGGGCAGAAGGTCTGAAAATCGGTTTCCTGCACCCCGGATCCACTTTTGGGGTCCTGACTGAGTTTTGTGGTGAAATGTAATTGAAAATTTTAAACACATGAAAAAATATGGTTAGATTTAACATTTGTTAGGTACAGCCAGAACAGTTGTTAACAGATCAAAAACCACAGATATATGATGACGAGATTTTCGGTGTTGCTGATTACAGGGTTTATCTTCTTGACATGCAATGGATTTTCACAATTCATCACTGAATATCCGGAGATTCCGAGAATAGATGTACACACCCATCTTTCCAATGAATATCCCGGTATCATTAATTACCTGGAGATGCGTGATTCACTGCGCATGCAACATGGAATTAACCTGGCCATGTGGATCAATCTGGGTGAAGAGAAAAGAACAGAAACGGCCATTGATACCATTACCAGGGTAAGCAAAGGCAGGGTAATGACCTGTATCAGTGATTATTCACCTCAGAGGGGTTTGACCCATAAGCCGGAAGACATTGCCGGATATGTCCAAAAAGGTTATGCCGGATATAAGATATGGCATGGACCAGCTTACAGGGTTTTAGACGAAGGAGAAACAGGCATTGCGTATATAGATAATCCGGCTCATGAACCAATGTTTGAAGCCATGGAAAAGGCAGGTATGGTGCTGGCCTCCGTGCATGTTGCCGATCCAAACGGTCCGTTTGGCGACAGGGGTGAATGGTGTGCGGATCCGGTTGAATTCTGGCGGGAGATCATTGGACTTGAACGTGTTCTGCAACGACATCCCGGCCTTGTAGTAGTCGCTGCACATGGATCATGGCTCGTTTGTCAGGATGCTCAGATCGATTTCCTCAGGTATATGTTTAAGACCTATCCCAATTTCCATGTTGACCTGGCTGCCACTTTTCAGTACTTCTACATGGTTAACCGGGATAATTTAAGAGATCTTTTTATGGAATATTCCGACCGGATATTGTATGGAACAGATACTGGAGAATTGAAGAAATCTGATATTCCTAAGAAAGTTGATCAGTATGTAAAAACTTTCCGGTTCCTGGAAACAGACGATGCTGTTCAGGGGGGATTTTATGGAGAAACGATGTCTACCGGACTGAATCTTCCGAAAGCAGTATTGGAGAATATCTATTATAAAAATGCGCTGAAAATATATCCTGGATTAAAGGAGAGGATGAGCAAGCTGGATCAATATTGAGCGTGCAGCCTATGGATAAAATTGCAACTGCAGGAAACAGGGGTGAAAAGGTTCGCTCCGATTGTTTTGTAAATCTCCGGTTGAAAGAGAGTGGTGGTATCCGTGTTCAACTGAAAAGTAAGGTCGACAGCATGTTTGGTAAGGCGATCCGGCGACAGGCCGGAGAGGTGCTTGAAGCCCTGGGGGTGGAACATGCAACAGTGGAGCTGGAAGACTCAGGAGCTCTCCTTTTTGTTATCGGAGCCCGTATTGAAAGTGCGGTAAGAAAGCTTCTCACTACCGGTGACAGCTGGCTTCCGCCGCTGATCGAACAGAACCGGTATGAAACGGAGAGGGATCGATTCAGGCATTCCAGGCTCTACCTCCCCGGCAATACACCCGGTATGATGCTGAATGCAGGGATCCACAGGCCCGACGGGATTATTCTTGACCTGGAGGATTCGGTGGCGCCTGACCGCAAAACAGAGGCGCGCATACTGGTGAGGAACGCGCTCAGGCAGGTCGATTTTTATGGTGCGGAACGGATGGTGCGCATCAACCAGCTGCCTGCCGGACTGGATGACCTGGATGAGATCATACCCCAACAGGTACATCTGATCCTGATCCCCAAATGCGAGCATGGAAGCGAGGTAAAACAGGTAGAAGAACGGATCGGTTCGATCCTGCATGACCACACGCTGGAGCGGCAGGTTTACCTGATGCCCATTATTGAGAGCTGCCTGGGTGTGGAGCATGCGTTTGAGATTGCTGGTTCTTCCGGCCTGGTAGTTGCCATGGCCATTGGCCTGGAAGATTATACGGCCGACCTGGGCGTGAAACGGACCCCCTCGGGTGAGGAGTCGCTCTACGCCCGTTCCAGGCTGGTAAATGCCTGTAAAGCAGCAGGAATACAGCCCATTGACTCGGTATTTTCGGATGTAGCCGATATGGAAGGACTGAAAGAGAATGTCTCCCGCTCAAAGGCCATGGGTTTTGAGGGGATGGGGTGCATACACCCCAGGCAGGTGCCGGTGATCCATGAGGGTTTTATGCCCGGTGAAGCGGAAATTAAAAGGGCGGAGAAGATCATTGAGGCATTCAACGATGCAGCACGAAGGGGAGTGGGCGTGGTGGCCCTGGGGAGCAAAATGATCGATCCTCCGGTGGTTAAACGCGCACAAAAGACCATGGAAATGGCATACAATTTTGGATTAAGGCAACAACCTGAAGCATAAAGAAGCATGAAGACTGTTACCAATGCAGCGGGACGTGCAGTTATTACGGAGCTGAACGGGGAGCGTTCCATACCTTTCAAAGGGGTTGGAAAACATAAACCCGGGGGAGGTAAATACGGGCCTCCCATTCCCAGTTGCAGTGACTATCCGCCTGACGGGAACAAGGTTGTGAAGAACCTGAGAGAGGCACTGGAGAAAGCGGGCCTCCGCGACGGTATGACCATCTCGACCCACCACCATTTCAGGAACGGGGATATGCTGGCCAACCAGGTATTTGACCTGGCCCATGAAATGGGGGTAAAAAACCTGAGGTGGTTCCCATCGGCTTCGTTTCCCTGTCATGAACACCTGATTAGGTATCTGGAAGATGGTACCATTCAGCGTATTGAGGGAAGTATGAACGGACCACTGGGGCGTTTTGTATCCGAAGGTGGAATGGCGGGTACAGGTGTGCTCAGGTCCCATGGAGGGCGTTACCAGGCAGTCCAGGATGGTGAGGTACATATCGATATTGCGGTGATCGGCGCGCCTGCGGCCGATGAATTTGGCAATGCCAACGGGCTGTCGGGTGATTCGGCCTGCGGATTGCTTGGATTTGCACTGGCCGATTCCCAGTATGCCGATCAGGTGATTGTGGTAACGGATCATCCGGTCAGGTTCCCGTGCATACCCTGGCAGATACAGGGTAATTATGTGGATTATGTGGTGCATGTGGAGAAACTGGGAGATCCCTCCCTGATCATTTCAGGAACCACCCGGATCACAAGGTCACCGGACAGACTGCTGCTGGCCGAGCTAACGGCCCGTTTCTGCCAGTCGGCCGGGATCATCAGGGACGGATTTAGTTTTCAGTCGGGGGCAGGCGGAACCTCACTGGCTGTGGGTGAGTATTTCAAAAAGATCATGAAGGAGCAGGGTATCCGTGCCCGGTTTGCACGGGGAGGAAGCAACAAATACCTGGTTTCCATGCTGGAAGAGGGCCTGGTGGATTATATACTGGACGGACAGACCTTTGACCTGGATGGTGTCCGTTCCATGGCGGAAAACCCTGGACATGTATGGACCAGCCCTTTCACCAGCTATAATTATCACGGGAAAGGGAATTTTGCGAACCTGGTCGATGTGGTGATCCTGGGGGCCACGGAGGTGGACCTGGAATTCAATGCCAATGTGGTGACCCACTCGGACGGTTATCTCCTGCACGGTATCGGTGGCTGGCAGAACTGTCTCTTCTCCCGGACAGTAATTCTGCCCGTTCCGCTGTTCAGGGATCGCGTACCGGTTATAAAAGAAGAGGTGACCACCCTCTGCGGACCGGGTGAGCTGATTGATGTAATCGTTACCGAGAGGGGTATTGCCATTAATCCCCGGCGAACCGATCTGATAGAACGGACAAAGCATAGCGGATTACCAATCAAAACCATCCGGGAGTTAAAAGCTGAAGCGGACCGGATCTGTGGTATCCCGGATCCTCCGGAACTGGAAGAGAGGGTGGTGGCGGCCATCAAGTGGGTTGACGGTACCGTAATAGATGTGGTACGCCAGGTGCACAGGTAGTGGAATCGTACTGCTCCGTCCAGTTGCAGGGAACGGTGAAGATATTCACTTTGTTGGGTAGCAGCGGGCTTGTGTACCCGGTATGGCTCCAGTCTCCTTCCGGGGTCTCTTTCAGTATCCGGGAATGATAGATGATGGGATCCACATTCCTGAACTCCACCGCTCCTTCACTGTTTGTTATACCTGAATAAAGGGGTGATTGCATGCTGTCCCTTGCAGCTTCATTGTCGAAAACCCATATACGGGCCCCTTCAAGTGGGATTGTGCCTGAGCTGTCATACACAACATACCCGAGGATGGTGGGTTCAAAGATCTTCAGGGTAAGGGTGTGGGAATCTGAGCCAACCTCATTGGTGGCCGTAAGGATCACATCAAAGATTCCGGCCTGCCTGTAAATATGCCATGGATGAACCTGGTTGGATGTTTCGCCATCTCCGAATTCCCATGCAAACAAATTGGCATTCAATGAGAGGTTGGTGAACCAGATGGTATCACCCTCTTCCGGGTTTTCACCCGGAAAAAAGCCGAAGTCCGCTTTCGGCAACCTGGTACAGGAAAAGAGCATCATCAAAAAGCAGCAGGCCCACACCAGCCATGGGGGGGATTGCGTTAACTTACCGGTTTTCATGTCTGCCAATTTAAAGCATTTTCATATCTTTTATGCAACATTCCCATTAATCCTTCGTCTTTGTGTCAGAAATTGAAAGGACAGAAACATACAGCCCAAAGCATGTGAAGTTGATTGAAGCATGCCGGCGTGGTGATCAGACAGCGCAGTTTGAGATTTACCGGTTATATCATGTTGCCATGTACAATACGGCCCTGAGAATAACCGGGGACCCTGATGATGCGGAGGATATCATGCAGGAAGCGTTCTTAAAGGCATTTACAAAACTGAACACTTTCAGGGGAGAGGTTAGTTTCGGTTCGTGGCTGAAGCGGATCGTGGTCAATCAGGCCCTCGATTTTCTCAGACTGAAGAGGGAAAAGGTATCTCTGGATGATCTGGGAGAGATGGACCAAATCATAACACAACTGAATCAAGTAAAAGCAGAAATATCTGATCAACATGAAAAAGAAAGTATATAAACTGCAGAGTTTGCTCCTTTCCCTGCTTATGATCTGGCTGGGAAGTGTACCGCTTTCTGCTCAGGAAGCAAGAAAGGAATATACCGAAAACTATCAGGTAAGCAGGGGAATTACGCTTTCCTCCGATACCCGGTATTCGGATACAGAGTTATTGACATGGGACAGAGATGTGGTGGATATCCTGGTGGAAGTTGAGGTGGATGCCTCTTCCCGGAGCAGGGCGGAGGATATACTCAGGAAAATCGATGTGGGTATCCGTAAAACGGGTAATACCATCTATCTGGAGACTGACATGGACAATGGATGGCATCGAAACACAAAGGTGAATATTAACATCACCATTAAGGCCCCTGCATATATCAATCTGGATGCGGAAAATTCCTATGGCGATCTATTTATCCAGGAGGTATCGGGACTGGTGCTGCTGGACCTTAAATACAGTAATCTCAAGGTTGGTACATTAAGCAGGGGGAATGAAAAACCCTACAATATGATTGATCTGGCCTATTCCAATGGTGAAGTGGATGAAGCCGGCTGGGTGGAGGTGGAACTTTCCTATTCTGACCTGGAAATAAACCTGTCAAAGATGCTGTTTGTAGAGAGTAAATACTCAAAGCTGATCGGTGAAAAAGCAGGTGGGATCATTACAGAGGGTGCCTATGATAAATATTATATTGATGAGATAGATAGCTTTGTGGCCGAATTGAAGTATTCGGGACTGAAATTTGGGGTTCTAAACAAAACCTTAAATCTGCATTCAGGTTATACTAACGCCAAAATACTGAAGCTCTCAAAGGATTTTGAAGAGGTAGAAGCTGCTCTTTCCTATGGCAATATTTTCATGGATGTGGAATCCGGTGCGTCCTTCAGGTTTGAAGGCGAATCCAAGTATGGCAATATCAGCATCGATGCTGCTGACAGATTAAGCAGGACCAAGGAGAACAACTACACCAGGGTGTGGGGTAACGTGGGTTCCAACCCCAGGTCCACCATGAACCTGACTACCAGGTACGGCAATATAAATATCGAATAGCTTGAAAGAACTCTAAACTTGTCCTCCGGATCTGTAAGCGTGCCCTGCTCTCCAGACTTTTTTAAAGTCGGGATAACAGACTTAAAGGAAAGAATTTTGTTATTATCTGATTGTAAGGCTTATGGGGTCTAATTCCCGTAATATATTTGCCGGCCCTACAGCTTTGATATTCTCAAAGACAACTCGATCTCCTCGGTCTAAATTATAAAAATGGGGTCTATAGAATACTTTGTGTAAACGCCCTTATTTAAATTCTGCATCTGTCTTCAAATTTAATTAAAAACTGTTGCAGGACCATGCCCCAGTTCTGGATTGGCATGGTCCATTTTCTCTCGATATTGGATATTGCCAGGTAGACCGATTTCATGGCAGCCTGGTCATGCGGGAACACGGATTTGGTTTTGGTATACTTCCGGATCCCGCGATTGAGGCTTTCTATAATATTGGTTGTATAAACGATTTTCCTGATTTCTAGCGGATAATCAAAGAACTGAGTGAGGTTTTCCCAGTTGTTCTTCCAGGACCTGACAGCATAAGCATACTTGTGGTCCCACTTCTTCTCGAAGTTATCCAGTGCCATTTCAGCAGCTTCCAGGGTGGCAGCATGATAGATTTCTTTCATATCTGCAGCAAACTCCTTCTTTTCCTTCCAGACAACGTATCTGAGCGAGTTCCGGACCTGGTGGACAACGCAGATCTGAGTAACCGTATCGGGGAAAACACCTTTGATTGAGTCGGTAAAACCGTTCAAGTTATCGGTGCTGGCGATCAGGATATCCTTTACTCCACGGGCTTTTAGGTCCGTTAAAACGTTCATCCAGAATGATGCACTCTCGTTCTCGGAGATCCACATCCCCAGGACCTGCTTCAGGCCCTCCTGGGTGAGTCCAATAACCAGGTAGATGGTTTTATTGACCACCTTACCGTTGTGCCGGATTTTAATCGATATGCCGTCCATCCAGACCACGAAGTAGACTTCTTCAAGGGGGCGGCTCTGCCACTCTTTAATAGACTCCAGCAGGGTATTGGTAATGTTGGACACACTGCTTGAGTCGACCTGAACTCCGTAGATCTGATCTATCTGCTCCTGGATATCGGCGGTGCTCATACCACGCGAATAAAGACCTATGATTACTTCAGCTATCTCGTCAGAAAGGCGGGTCTCGTGCTTGGGGACTGCCTTGGGATCAAACTCACCGTTACGATCTCTAGGGACATTTACGGTGATCTCACCCAGGTTCGTTTTCAAGGTTTTTGGATAATCACCGTTGCGGGAGTTGCCACTGTTATCGCCGTCTTTGGAGTTCTTTTCATAGCCCAGATGGTCGGTCATCTCGCCTTTAAGCATCTGGTTGATCCCTTCTTGGAATAACTCACCGAAGAACTCATCAAAGTCCTTTCGGTCTTTAAAATCCTTCCAGAAGTCTTTTGGAATGTTAAGTTTCTTTTTCATTGCTAACTGATTAAAATTACGATTTATAATCCATCGAGGATATTTTTCCCAATTTTGATGTTTGGGAAAAACACCTCTCAGTTAGCGTTTACACAAAATTATCTAGTCACC
>JANTFK010000083.1 GCA_024763595.1 Bacteroidales bacterium
AACCGACACGCTGGAGAGGGCCTTCCGGAAATGGTGTTTACCCGGAGACCGGCCTGTTGAAGCAATGGCCTGCCGGAGGTCCGGAGATCCTGTGGACCTTTGAAGAGCTGGGCCAGGGTTTCTCATCTGCCATTGTGGACAATGGATTTGTTTTTACTACCGGGATGACCAATGAAACGGGATTTCTCTTCAAATTTGACCTGGCCGGAGACCTGATCTATAAAAAGGCTTATGGGCCCGAATATACCACCAATTATTATGGTGCGCGTGGAACCCCGGTCATCGTGGGAGACAGGATATACCTTTTAAGTGGTCTGGGGAAACTCTACTGTCTCAGTACAAAAGCTGGTAATACACTCTGGAGCAAAGACCTGTTTCAGGAATTTAACAGCAGGAATATTGAGTGGGGGGTGAATGAAACCCCTGTGGTTGACGGAGATATTATTTATGTCACACCCGGGGGCAAAAAGCATAATGTGGTGGCCCTCAACCGGCACTCCGGAGAACTGATCTGGAGTTCAAAGGGAAAAGGAGAGCTCTCGGCCTACTGTACGCCACTGTTATTTGAGCATCATGGCAGAAAGATCCTGGCAACACATACAACTTCACACGTGATCGGCATTGATGCTGCCAACGGAGCATTGCTGTGGTCACAGTACCAGCCCAACAGGTGGTCCGTGCATGCCAACACACCCATCTATAATAATGGAAAGCTCTTCTACTTCAGCGGATACGGCCAGGGTGGGGGAATGCTTGAACTGAGTGATGATGGCAATTCCGCTTCACTGGTATGGAGTGACACGATTTTAGATAGCCGTATGGGAGGTGCTGTCCTGGTGGACGGCTATATCTATGGATCGGGTGACAAGAACCGGGAATGGCGCTGCCTGGAATGGAACACCGGTAAGCGGATGTACAATTCCGGTGCCGTTGGGAACGGAGCAGTGATCTATGCCGACGGAATGTTATACTGTTACAGCCAGCGGGGAGAACTGGCACTGGTGAAAGCGGATCCGTCCGGATTCAATGTAGTCAGCAAAACCAGGGTGATCCATGGCTCGGAACAACACTGGGCGCATCCGGTTATTTATGATGGGGTCCTTTATGTGAGACACGGGCAGGCACTGATTGCTTATAAAGTGAAATAGTACATCCTACCTGGCGTGCATACGATGCCTGTCAGGTTTGAAATGAAACGAGCATGAATTTTAAACAGATGATACTGATGGCTGTATCGATATCACTGATGGCTGTACTGCCATCGCTGATGGGCCAGGATGTACAATGGAGAGGACCGGCCAGGGATGGCATCTATCCTGATACAGGGTTGTTGAAAGTTTGGCCGGAAGGCGGGCCCGGATTAATCCTGAAGAAGGAGGGGCTTGGTAGCGGTTATTCAACCCCGGTACTGTATGATGGCGACCTCTTTATCACCGGGAAGCGGGACAGTCTGGATGTGCTTACCCGGCTTGATCTGGAAGGGAATGTACAGTGGGAGACTGTGTATGGTATGGCCTGGAACCGGAGCTACCAGGAAACCAGGAACACCCCTACCATTGAGAACGGGTATGTGTATATCACAGGAGGACTGGGCAGTGTTGTTTGCCTGGCCGCCGGATCGGGCGAGATCATCTGGAAAGCGAACCCGCACGAGGAGTTTGATGCAGCGTTTCACCGGTGGGGTATGGCAGAGTCTCTCCTGCTGACAGAAGATGCAGTGATTTCCTCGTCAACAGGAAAAGGTGCCACGGCAGTTGCCCTGGATAAAAAAGATGGCTCCCTGTTGTGGAAGGCACCATCCAGGGGGGCTATCAGGGCCTATGCCTCTCCGCTGCTGGTCAACCACAACGGTACAGGGATGTTGCTGATCACCTCGAGCAGGGAACTGATGGCACTGGATCCATTAACCGGCGAAATTTACTGGGCTTTCGACCTGTTTGAAGGGCTGACCGATGAGGAAGGCAGCCGCATTAATATCAATACGCCCCTCTATCACCAGGGTGAGATCTATGTGACCAGTGGCTATAATTCCAGTGCAGTTATGCTAACACTCTCTGCCGATGGAAAGCAGGTTAAACTTAAATGGGCCAACGACACCCTGGATAACCATCATGGAGGAGTGGTCCTCGTGGATGGTTATATTTACGGGTCCAACTGGTTGTCCAACGGACAGGGGAACTGGGTGTGCCAGGAATGGGAGACCGGCAACATCATGTATGAAACAAAATGGTACAACAAAGGATCCGTTATCTATGCAGACGGCCGGCTCTATATTCTGGAGGAGAAGACCGGGCATGTGGGATTGCTTAAACCTGATCCTGAAAAGTTTAATCTGGTCAGTTCCTTTAAACTGGAGGGCGGTTCCGGTCCCTGCTGGGCACATATGTCCATTTATGATAAGAAACTTCTGATCAGGCGTGGTAAGGTGCTGTTTGTTTACGATATAAGTAATCGTGCGGTTTGATACGTCAAATATCGCAGTGGGATTGCTGGTGCTGACCGGTGTGGTTTCCCTGGGCTGGTGGATGGTCAGGGACCCGGTGAGTGAATTTGTTACCAGTGAGCCCGGAATGGATAACCGGGGAGCGGGTGCGGTGATCGCAGATATTGATATCGGTGCCTACTTTGAATCCATGAAGGTTGTTGAAAGTAGCCTTCAGGAGAGCTGGCCCCGTTTCCGGGGTGCCTCTTATGATAATATATGCCGCTCGCCCATACCGTTGATCGAATCTTTCCCCAAGGAGGGTCCCCGGATCAAATGGAAGGTGGAGATGGGAGAAGGGTATGCAGCCGCAGCCATTTATAAAGGATTTGTATACGTGCTGGATTACGATGAAACGGAGCGGGCCGATGTGCTGCGCTGCTTTTCCCTGGAAGAGGGTACAGAGTTATGGAGGCGCGGATATTATATCAACCTGAAAAGGAACCATGGTATGTCCAGGACAATTCCAGCAGTTTCTGATGATTATGTGGTGACCATTGGTCCCCGTAACCATGTTATGTGTGTGCGCAGGCAGGATGGCGCATTTGTATGGGGACTCAATGTGGAAAAGGAGTTCAAGTCAGAAATCCCACAGTGGTACAGCGGCCAGTGTCCGCTTATTGACCGGAACAGGGCCATCATTGCTACCGGGGGGTCTGCCCTGGTTGTTGCAGTGGACCTGGCCAGCGGTGATATCCTCTGGGAAACACCCAATGAACAACAGTGGCTGGTATCCCATTCATCCATCATGCCTTTTGAATTTCAGGGTACAAATATGTATGTATACAGTGCTTCCGGAGGAGTTTGCGGGATTGCAGCAGACGGTCCCGAAGAAGGCACGATTCTCTGGGAAACAAGGGCCTGGAACCACCTGGTTGTAGCTCCCTCTCCCGTATGCCTGCCTGATGGTAAAATATTCCTGACTGCAGGATATGGCGCCGGGAGCATGGTGTTGCAGCTGTCAAAGTCCGGTAGTGGATTCAGCGTGGATGTATTACAGGAGTATGCTCCCAGGGAGGGCCTGGCCTGTGAGCAACAAACCCCGGTGGTTTTTGAAGGTCACCTGCTGGGTATCCTTCCCAAGGATGCAGGTCCGCTCAGGAACCAGCTGGTTTGTGTCCACCCGGATGATTTCACAAAAGTGATCTGGTCCAGCGGGTCCGACAAACGTTTTGGACTGGGCCCTTATATGATAGCTGACAATAAACTTTTTATTGTCAATGATGATGCGACCCTGACCATTGCCAGGCCCGGCACCAGTAAATATATTGAACTGGACAGCTACCGGGTGCTGGAAGATGGGCGTGATGCATGGGGACCGATTGCCGTGGCTGACGGTTACCTGATCATGCGGGATGCCACTACCATGGTATGCCTGGATATGGCCAGAGAACGTTGACAATGGAACAACAAACAGGGCAATGATGAAAAAGAGAGGGCTTGTAATAGTGGTACTGGTCATCCTGGGCGTTATACTGGGGGTGATTGTGGTTGATTTTCTCAATAACCGGCCCGACAGGAGAGGCAGGAATCCCTATGCCCTGGAGGTGGATCAATACCGGAAAGTGGATCCCTCCCTGGTCCGGTACCGGGAAACCAGGAATTTTGACCTTGGATTACTGATAGCTGCCGATATGACGCTGTATAACAACCACCTTTATGTAGCGGGTAATTCATTACTGGTTAAGATTTCCCTGGACGGTACCCCCATGGACATGATTGAGATCCTGCCGGGCGCAACCAGTGTTGAGGTGGATGATCAACAGGTCATTATCGGCTTCAGAAACCGTATGGCCAGTTATGATCACCGGGGAACATTGTTGCACCAGTGGGCCGTTCCGGGTGACAGCACCTGGATTACCAACCTGGCCCTGAAAGCGGACAAGATCTTTGTGGCCGATGCGGGTAACAGGCGGATCATAATATACAACAGGGATGGCGAGCAGACCGGGGAGTTTGAGGGAAAGTCGGAATCGGAATCCGGTCATGGGTTTATTGTACCGAGCCCCAATTTCGACCTGGCTGTCAATAGTTTCGGCGAATTATGGGTGGTGAACCCGGGTAAACATGCCCTGGAAAACTATACTGAAGATGGCCGCCTGCGTGGTTTCTGGGATAAAGCGGGTTTTGATATTGAAGGTTTCCTGGGATGCTGTAACCCTGCCAGGATCGCCGTTATGAAGGATGGTTCTTTCATAACCAGCGAAAAGGGGATGGTAAGAATCAAAATATACGACCCGTCGGGCAAACTGATCAGTGTGGTGGCACCTCCCGAACTATTTGAGGGTGGGAGCGGGAAAGCACCGGAGGTTTGTGTGGATGATCAGGGAGTGGTCTATGCTCTCGATTTTGACCGCGACCGGGTAAGAGTTTTTGAACCTATAGATAATTGATAATGAAACGAAAGGATTTCATTCAGCAAACAGGGAGGGGGATCATGCTGGCAGGTCTGGCAGTGGTTACAGGGATCCTCTTTTCACGCCACCAGGTGAGCCGGGCGTGGCAGTGTACGGATAATTACCGGTGCAGGAATTGCAGCAAATTATCGGGTTGCACACTACCGGAGGCCGAATTAACACGGAACAATGGAAAAGAAAGATAAAGGGTATAACCGGAGGGATTTTATCAACAACGGGATACGGCTTGCGCTGGGAGCGACAGTTGCAGGTACGGCAGCCTTTACGCTCAGCCGTTCTGCCACAGGAAAGGATTATGTGTGGCAGATCGATCCTTTCAAATGCACCCAGTGCGGCCGGTGTGCCACTGAATGTGTGCGCTCCGAATCCGCTGTGAAGTGTGTGCATGCATTTGATCTTTGCGGCTATTGCGATGTGTGCAGCGGGTACCTGAAACCGGGAGCCAAACTGGAGACAGGTGCCGAGAACCAGCTTTGTCCCACAGCTGCCATACAACGGAAGTATATTGAAGAGCCCTATTTTGAGTACATCATTGACGAGGAGCTCTGTATCGGGTGTGGTAAGTGTGTAAAGGGATGCTCCGCATTCGGGAACGGATCGCTGCACCTGCAGATCAGGCACGACCTGTGCCTGAATTGCAACCAGTGCTCCATTGCAGCATCTTGTCCCTCTGATGCTATCAGCAGGGTGCCTGCCGATGAACCCTATTTAATTAAAGGAGATTTCACCAAAGGGGAGGAGAAGGGATAGTATGATGAAAAGGACCTCCGGCAACATACTCTACCTCTTACTTTTCCTGTTCCTGCTGACAGGTGCTGAAGCCATGGCCCAGCAGCGTTTTCCGAAACCGGAGTTTGAGTCAGGTTATGTGCAGCCCGATCCCACGACTCCCGAACCCAGGTCCATGGAACTGGAGTATGTAGATGTGCTAGTCTTGCTGCTTGTCCTTTCCCTTGCATCCTGGCTGGCTGTCAGAAGGCGTTCCAGGCGCGGGCTCCTCTGGTTATCGATCTTTTCACTGGTCTATTTCGGTTTTTACCGTAACGGTTGCATCTGTTCCATCGGTGCCATACAAAATGTGGCCCTTTCGATCTTTGATTCCGGGTATGCCATTTCCCTCACAGCCTTGCTCTTCTTTATTCTTCCCCTCTTTTTTGCCCTTTTTTTTGGACGCACTTTCTGTGCAGCCGCATGTCCGCTGGGTGTGATCCAGGACCTGCTGGTGATCCATCCCGTTTCGATACCCAGCTGGATCCGGAAGACACTTGGTTTTATACCGGTGATCTACCTGGGGCTGGCTGTATTGATGGCAGCCACTGGCAGCGACTTCATTATTTGCCGGTATGATCCTTTTATAGGGATATTCCGGATGGACGGCCCTTTCCTGATGATCTTCCTGGGGGTCACATTCCTGTTGCTGGGAATGTTCTTTGCCCGGCCCTACTGCAGGGTTTTCTGCCCTTATGGCGTACTGCTGGGGTGGATGTCGCGGTTTTCAAAGTGGCACCTCACCATTACCCCTTCGGAATGTATCCAGTGTAAGTTGTGCAAGGATTCCTGTCCCTTTGATGCCATCGAGATGCCGGCAGAGCAAACATACAGGACTCCGGAAGTGGCGAGGAAAAACCTGCATAGATTTATCCTTTATGTAGTACTGATCCCGGTACTGGTTGTTTTTGGCGGCTGGGTCGGGGCAAAATCACATATATTTCTGAGCAGGGTACACCCGGATGTGTACCTGGCCGAGTTGATGATCAGCCGGCCCGAACTGAAAAACGATGTGGATAATGTGGATATCCAGGCATTCCTGGAATCAGGAGAGACATTTGAACAACTGGTAGAGAGAGCAACCATGATCAGAAACAGGTTTAAGAAGGGAAGCATGATCCTGGGTGGATTTATCGGGCTGGTCCTCGGGATCACCCTGATGAACCAGGTAGTATTCAGGAACCGGGAGGTGTATGAACCCCATCGCGGGAATTGTTTCAGTTGTGGCCGGTGTATGGATTACTGCCCGGTGGAAAAGAGATAAATGAGCAAAACCAAAAGTATGGAACAGGAAAAAAGAATAACACTGGCCCGGAGGGTATCCCTGGTTTCCGGCATTTTCTGCGGGGTAGTGGCATTACTGCTTATCCTGAATTTCTGGCAGATGAAGCAACATGAACCGCTTGAGAGTGCCACCATCGAAGCCCTGATGAAGAGGCTTGCGGATGAGCCCAACAACGAGGAGTTGAAAGCGGAGATCAGAAGTTTTGACCTGCTGGCACGCAAGGCATATTTTACCAGCCGGTGGCAGGTGAAAACGGGTACGTGGCTGTTGCTCATTGGTGGTGTGGTACTGGCTGTCTCTCTTAAAATATATACCGATCTCAGGGCAAGGATCGAACAGCCAGAACAGGTAACCGAGGAGCTTTTATTAGCCAGGGCCAATGCACAATACTGGCTGATGCTGGCAGGGGGACTCATACTGGGTTTGTCCCTGGTTGCAGCATATCTGAGCAATGACTATCTGGCCATGTACCGTTCCATGAACAAGGTGAAGGAGAATCCGGTTCGGCACGATGTGGAAGTCATTGATGTTTTTCCGGCGGGTAAGCTTACTGAGGGAGCTGACAGTACGGGAACCGGAACTGAGGCTGACCGGGAACAGGCAGTCGCTGCCCTCCCTGAAACCGGACCGACAACCGGACTGTCAACCGGACCTGCGATCGAAACAGTGACAGGGACCATATCCGGGGAAGAGGGGGCCACACGCGAGACGTTAGCAGGATCTGCTCCCGGGGTAACCGAAGAAACCCTTGCTGAGCAAAAAGAGGCTGCCTTCCCCGTACCATTCAACAGGGATGATTTCAAAAAGAACCAGGCCTCTTTCAGGGGGTATATGGGGTTGGGAGTTTCGTACCATAAAAATATTCCTGTAAGCTGGAACGGAGCTACGGGAGAGCATATCAAGTGGAAAATAGTTTTTTCAAAGCCGGGCTTTAATTCACCGGTCATCTGGGGCGATAAACTGTTTATTTCCGGAGGGGATGACAGGGCCCGCATCGTGGCCTGCTATAACCGGCATACGGGTCAGCTGCTCTGGGAACAGGAGGTAAAGGGTATCCCCGGTTCCCCTGCCACCATGCCCAGCGTAAGTGATGATACCGGGCTGGCGGCTCCTACCATGACCGTTGACGGAAATCGGGTTTACGCCATCTTTGCCACCGGGGATATCGTTGCATTTGACCTGGAGGGTCATATGGTCTGGGGCCGGAACCTGGGGGTCCCCAACAACCATTACGGCCACGCTTCATCCCTGATGATCTGGGAGAATAAGCTGGTTGTGCAGTACGACACCAATACAAAAGGAAGGATGCTGGCCCTGGAGAGTTCTACGGGGGAAACCCTGTGGGATGTTGAGCGGCCGGTACATATCTCCTGGTCCTCACCCATCCTGATCGAGGTGGATGGCAGGATCCAGATAGTTACCACCGCTGACCCCTATGTATCGGGACACGACCTGGAATCGGGAGAAGAACGCTGGAAAATTGAGGCGATGATGGGGGAGGTGGGCCCTTCGGCTGCCTTTCTGGACGGTATCGTGTATGCCACCCAGGAGTATGCCCGAACCGTGGCCATAAAGCCGGGACCGGGTGCCGCATTTGTATGGGAAGATGATATGTATATGTCAGAAGCTTCCAGCCCGGTGGCGCATAACGGTTTGTTGTTTTTGGCCACCAGTTACGGGGTCCTGGTCTGCTATGATGCTAAAACAGGAGATATCGTATGGGAAAAGGAGTTTGACGATGGCTTCTATTCCTCCCCGATGATTGCGGAGGAGAGACTGTATGTAATGGACAGGGGGGGTGTTATGCATATCCTGAAAGCAGACAGGAGCGGAACACTGTTAGCCGAACCGGCAATGGGTGAGCCGGGAGATGCACTGCCTGTCTTTGCGGACGGGAACCTCTATTTGAGGGGCAGAAAACACCTTTTTTGTATTGGGAACTGATTGTATATTGGGGGTATAATTTGATAGTGCGTGGTGCACTGTGACAGATAGTTGTGGAAGTTAAGATAAGTGATATCGATACCATAGTGGAGGAACTGGGCAGTCAGCAACGGGCTGTCATTCCCATTCTTCAGGCCATCCAGGGGAAGTATAACTATCTTCCGGAGGAGGCTTTACGGAGGGTATGTGAGATCACGGATATTACGCCCGGTCAGATTGTGGGTGTGGCAAGTTTTTATTCCCAGTTCAGGTTTAAGCCGGCAGGTAAGCATCTGGTCAAAATATGTGTGGGCACCGCATGCCATGTAAAGGGTTCCGGACTGGTGTATGATGCCATGAAGCGTGAATTGGGGCTTGAAACGTATGAGGATACGACCGCTTCGGGAGCATATACCATTGAGAAGGTCAATTGCCTTGGATGCTGTACGCTGGCTCCGGTGGTTCAGATCGACCAGGTAACCTACGGACATGTGACCACTTCACAGGTGGGGTCTCTTCTGTCTGATTTTGAAAGCCAGAAAGGCAATGCGGGCAAGAAGCAATATAAATACCCCGATGGCAGGGAAGTGAAGGGCGAGATCCGTATTGGCCTGGGCTCCTGTTGCGTGGCCAGTGGCAGCGATGAGATCAGGGATACTGTTAAAGATACCATTGATCACAACGGGTTGAATGTCAAGCTAAAACATGTGGGTTGTGTGGGGATGTGCCACCAGGTACCTCTTGTTGAGATCGTTCCTTCAAAGGGTGAGCCTACGCTCTATTCCAGGGTGAAGGCGTCTGATGTGGAGCAGATTGTCCAGTCACACTTTCAACCGGAAGGCCTCTTTAAAAGAATCATTAACAGGGTATTGACAACAGCTGAAACCATCCGGGACGATGCCAGGTGGATGGGGGTGGACCGTTATGCGCTGGATATCAGGGAAAAACATGTCTCTTCCTTCCTGGGTAAGCAGGTCCCGATGGCCACAGAGTTCAGGGGGATCATCAATCCCATTGACGTGGAAGAGTATAAAAGCAGGAACGGTTTTAAGGGGTTGCAAAGGGTCTTGAAGGAGATGAAACCGGAAGAGGTGATCCGGGAGATCACCGAAAGCGGGATACGTGGCCGGGGGGGAGCCGGATTTCCCACCGGGCAGAAATGGAGCATGGTGGCCGGTCAGTCTGCCACTACGAAATATATTGTTTGTAACG
>JANTFK010000084.1 GCA_024763595.1 Bacteroidales bacterium
GCATGATGAAGAGTGAAGGGGCAAAGAGTGTCAGGGTTGTGGCCACACACCCGGTGCTTTCAGGGCCGGCCTATGAGCGGATAGAGCAGTCGACCATCGATGAGGTGATTGTAACCGATACCCTTCCCCTGAAACGCAAAGGCGATAAGATCAAAGTACTATCAGTGGCCGATCATTTTGCAGATGTCATTGACAAAGTCTATAATTTTAAATCTATCAGCGATACATTTCTGAATTAATTCGTTACCTTTGCAGCCGTTTTGCCACAAAGGCGAATTTTCCCACAGTGTGATGGGGAATTAATTATCCATTTAATTCTGAGTAGCACAATAAAATGAAAACAATTCAAATCAGCGCAGAGAAGCGCACAGAACTGGGTAAAAAAGCTACCCGCGATCTGAGAAAGCTCGACCATGTTCCCTGTGTCATGTACGGGGGTCCGGAAGTGATCCACTTTCATGCACATGAAAATGATTTCAGGCACATTATCTATACGCCCAATGCTTACATTGTTGAGATCAGGGTCAACGGCGACGTGCACAAGGCTGTACTGCAGGATCTGCAGTTTCACCCGGTTACCGATAAACTGAACCATGTCGATTTCGTGGAAGTATTTGATGACAGGCCGGTAACCATGGAGATCCCCATCAAACTGGTGGGTGCCGCCAGTGGTCTGAAAGATGGTGGTAAACCGCGTCAGCGGAGAAGGGTGTTGAAAGTTCGCGGACTGATCGGAGATCTTCCCGATACACTTGATATCGATATCTCTGAAGTGGCCATTGGGGATGTGATCAAGATCGGGGACCTCTCCTATGAAAACCTGGAGATCCTGGATCCTGCCCGTTCCATGATCTATGCCATTGTATCCTCCCGCATCAGCATGAAGGGGATGGAGATTGAAGAACCGGAAGCTGAAGGCGAAGAGGGAGCCGAAGGCGGTGAAGCGGCCGCAGCACCTGGTGCTGAAGGTGAGGCCCCGGCTGCCGAAGCAGGAGCTGAAGGTTGATCCCCATGAAATACCTGGTAGCAGGATTGGGAAACATTGGAAACGAGTACGCGCATACGCGTCACAATATCGGATTTGATATATTGGATGCCCTGGCAGGGGCGTCCAATATTTCTTTTAAGGAGAGGCGTTACGGGTTTATAGCCGAATATAAATACCGCGCCCGTACTTACTGGCTCCTGAAACCTTCCACCTTTATGAACCTGAGCGGCCATGCAGTCCGTTACTGGTTGAAGAAGCTGAAGCTTCCCGTGGAGAACCTGCTGGTGGTGGTGGATGATATGGCCCTTCCTTTCGGTACCCTGCGTCTGCGCGCCAGGGGAGGAGATGCAGGTCATAATGGACTGTCCCATATCCAGACCATCCTGGGTACCACAGCCTATGCACGCCTTCGTTTCGGGATCGGAAACGATTTTTACCCCGGTCAGCAGGTGGACTATGTGTTGAGCGGGTGGACCGAAGAACAGGAGAAGGAGCTTCCCGAACGCATCCGGATGGCCGGTGAGATCATCAAGTCATTTGGTGTGATCGGCCTGGAACGGACCATGACGATGTACAACAACAAATAAAACAGGGTTCCAGCTATGCGTATTAAAGATTTGATCCTCAGGAACCGTTCCTATCGCCGGTTTGACCAGTCAGTAGCGGTACCCCGTTCGTTACTGGTCGATATGGTGGAGGTTGCCCGGTTGTCGGCGTCTGCCAGTAACGTCCAGCCCCTGAAGTACATGTTATTCAATGATCCCGAAGTGTGTGCCCGGATCTTTCCCACCCTGGCCTGGGCCGGTTACCTGAAGGAGTGGACCGGACCGGAAGAGGGGGAGCGGCCGGCTGCTTATATCGTCCAGCTGGCCGATCTGGAACTGGCGGATAAGTGGTGGTGCGATGATGGCATTGCTGCCCAGAGCATGCTTCTCGCAGCAGTGGAACAGGGATTTGGCGGATGTATTGTGGGCTCTGTCAAACGCGACAGGCTTCGCTCCATCCTGCAGATCCCGGAACGCTATCAGATTATCCAGGTACTTGCCCTGGGAAAACCGGCCGAAAAAGTGGTCATTGATGAAGCATTTGACGGGAATATCGAATACTGGCGGGATGAGGAAGGCATACACCATGTACCAAAAAGGGGGCTTGATGAACTGATTCTGGAACTTTAAACTTAACTTTGGGATTTCAGAAAAAAACGACATTATTGTGACCAGGCTCAGTGTAAATATCAACAAGATCGCCACCCTGCGAAATGCCAGGGGCGGCAATGTACCCGATGTTCAGAAAACTGCCGTGGATTGTGAACAGTTCGGGGCACAGGGCATTACCGTACACCCCAGGCCCGATGAGCGCCATATCCGGTACCGGGATGTGGAGCTGTTAAAGCCGCTGGTGACCACCGAATTCAATATTGAGGGATATCCTTCGAAGGCCTTTCTTGAACTGGTAACCAGGGTAAAGCCCCACCAGGTAACCCTGGTGCCCGATCCGCCCGGGGCCCTTACCTCATCGGAGGGGTGGAACACCATTGAGCACCGTGCTTTCCTGGAGGAGGTGATCGGAGAGTTGAAGCGGCACGGGATCCGCACTTCCATTTTCATTGGAACCGAAGCAGCATTGATCGAGGGGGCGGCCGGGGTTGGAACGGACCGTGTAGAGTTGTATACCGAACCCTATGCCACACAATATCCTGAAGATCCTGCAGCAGCGGTCAAACCATTTGTGGATGCGGCCAGGGTAGCCAGGGAGGCGGGATTGGAACTGAACGCCGGTCATGACCTGAACCTGGATAACCTGCGTTTCTTCAAGCAACAGATCCCCTGGCTCATGGAGGTCTCCATCGGGCATGCCCTGATAGCTGATGCCCTCTATTTTGGCCTGCAGAATACCATCCAGATGTATCTTCGCCAGCTCCGTGATTAAATCACGGTGCCATTTCCGGAAATATTATGATAATAGCACAGCAAAAAAGGGACGAGAATATTGCAGAATACTTACTCTACATGTACCAGGTGGAGGATATGATCCGTGCCAACAAACTGGATATCGATACCATTGAACAAACACTGATCAGTAAATTCGAACTGGATTACGATGTGAAGCGGGAGATGCGGGAATGGTACAGGACCCTCATATCGATGATGCGGGATGAGGGGAAGGAGAAGAGCGGACACCTGAAGATCCTGGAAACCACTGTAGAACAGCTCCATGAAATGCACCACCAGATCCTGAACCAGGGTGTGGATATGGCCTATAAAGAGGCATTTAACAGGGCCAAAGCCAATATTGAGGCACTGCGTATGCGGTCGGGTCACGGGGGGGAGAATGATATCCAGGTTGCATTGAACGGCCTCTATGGCCTGTTGATCCTGAAACTTAAAAAGACTCCGGTGACCGGTGAGACCATGAAGGCCTTCGATACAATCCGGGAGCTGGTTGCCGAACTCACCTCCAGGTATATGGAGGCAAACCATTAGCCTGCCTGCGGCCAGATCCATGGAACTCTTTTTCAGAAAATACGGGGAATCGGGGACACCGCTGGTGATTGTGCACGGGCTCTATGGTTCGGGTGATAACTGGACGTCGGTGGCCAGGAATCTCTCCGGCACATTTGAGGTTTATGTGGTGGACCAGCGTAATCACGGCCAGTCGCCCCATGCCGGGATCCACGACTATGATTCCATGCGGGATGACCTGCTGGAATTCATGGATGGCCGGGGTATCGGTAAGGCCGTACTGGTTGGACATTCTATGGGGGGAAAGACCATCATGAATTTTGCTGCCACCTGGCCCGGACGGGTGGAGGCACTGGTCGTGCTGGATATCGCTCCCAGGTCTTATGTCAGGCTGGCAGCGACCACCCGGGCTGTTCCCGGCCATGAGGGAATGATCGATGCCATGATGGAGCTGGATCTTTCGACTGCGCGGACCAGGGAGGAACTGGATAGTGCCCTGCGGCCGAAGATAGGATCCGGACGGGTGCGCAGCTTCCTGTTGAAAAATATCCGAAGGGATGATCATGGTAACTTTGTCTGGCGCATGAACCTGCCTGTGCTGAGCAACAACCTGGAACGGATCATGGAGGAGGGGCTCGATACGGAAAAGATCGTAGCTCTTGGCGGTATTAAAGGTTTCCCGGTCCTTTTTATTGCCGGGGAGCAATCAAATTATATCCGGCCGGAGGACCATATACTGATCCGCTCCCTCTTCCCGGCGGCTGAGATCGTTGTCCTGCCGGGCGCCGGACACTGGCTCCATGCAGAACAACCCGCCCTGCTGGTCAAGAATATCAGGTATTTCCTGGATATTTAATGGGATTAAATCGATGGGGATGCCTGTTCCTGCCTTAGCTGTGCGTTTGTGCGGTCAATAAAGCCCAGGATCTCTTCCCGGCCGGTTCCTTTAACGGCACTCGATTCAAAGATCAGGGGCAGCTCTTCCCATGCTTCTGAAAGGGCATCCTTCAACAGCTTCAGGTTTTTGGACCGCTCTTTCTGACTGATCTTATCCACTTTGGTCAACACGATCACAAAAGGCAGGTTGCTGTCGCCCAGCCATTCCATGAAATCCAGGTCGATCTGTTGCGGTGGGATGCGTGCATCCACCAGCATAAAAAAACAGACCAGGTTGGTACGGTGGGTGGCATACTGGCCGATTATACGCGCAAAGGAGTCCCGCTCCTTTTTGGACACTCTGGCATAGCCGTATCCCGGCAGGTCGGCCAGGAACCAGGTGCCGTTGATCTTAAAATGGTTGATCAGCCTGGTCTTTCCGGGAGTACCGGAGGTTTTGGCCAGTTTCTTCCGCTCCACAAGCATGTTTATCAGGGAAGATTTCCCTACGTTGGAACGCCCGATAAATGCATACTCGGGAATCTGCTCCTGCGGGCACTGTGCCACATGGGGGCTGGAGGAGATGAATTGGGCCGAAATGATCTTCATATCATGGATTTACTGACAACCTCGCCATTATGCAGGGGAAAAACTGCTATTATGCTGGAGAAACACTGCTTTTACTCGGCAAAAAAGAGTCTCACATCGGGATGCATGGTATAGAGGCGGAACCTCGAACCATCATGAACCAGTATGCCACTGGACATATCGTTTCCTACAATGGGGTTGCGGGGGTACTTGGTCCAGTGGACCAGGTCTTCCGACATGGCCACATTGGTGCTCCAGTCTTTCCAGGGATTATGGGCGGTGGCATGGTAGTAACTGTAATATTTCCCACGGTATTTAATTACCTGGTCCATGGCAACTGCATACAGGTCGTAACGGTCTGGTCCCATGGAGATAACGGGGTCGTCCTGCACATTTTTCCACACGTTGCGGTCCGAAGAAACCGCCAGCCAGATGCCCAGGTCGTTCCGTTCATAAAAGAGGTACCATTTGCCATCTTCAACCCATATGGTCGGGGTTCCGTAGGGCCCGCTGCTGATGGGCTCGCCGTTGCTCTTCCTGATATCCAGGTTGCCCTGATCTTCCCAGTGAATGCCATCGGGTGAGGTCAGCATATGCGCAATATCACCGGCGCCCTCTGCAAACATAAAGTAAACACCTTCATGTTTGACCACCGACATATCTTCCACCCAGGATGTCCTGAGGAGGGGATTGCCAGGGTACCGTGTCCAGTGAATGCCATCACCGGAGGTGGCATAGCCCAGGAATTTCATTTCCGAAGAATCGGGGTTGTACCCGGTATACCACAGGTGGAACTGCCCCTCTTCCCACAACATATAACCCCGCTCGCGAATGTAGCGGTCCCATGTATCGGTACCGGTACCCGCAAATACCGGGTTATGGCCGTAAGGCCGAAAATGCACCAGTTCAGCGGGGAAATCCGGTGAGGGTTGTTGTGCCCGTAAGGCTGGTCCGAAAACCAGTGCACCGAGCAGGATCCGGCCGATGATTTGTAAATAATTTTTCATGATGCCCTGTTTGTTGGTTTGTAATGTAACACTTTATTTAATATATACTTCCAGCAGGTTGGCCGGTTCGGTGGGTACAATGGCCAGGTTCTTCAGCTCTGCCGGGATCAGAACGGTTTCACCCTTTTTGATCTGTTCCGTACCTCCCGGATAGGTGATCCCTGCCGCTCCTTCTGTACAGATGTATATCACAAATGAGTCGATCATGTTGTAGTCCTTTTCCACCGGCCTGTCCAGCCGGATCACACTGGTTGTGAAGAATGGAGAGTCCACCGCATTGACGGTGCTGTTCAGGATGGGGCGGCAGGGGGTCCTGTATTCCCGTTGAGGCCGGAAGTCGATGGCATCCAGCGCCAGGTCATTGTGAAGTTCGCGCGGATTACCGGCATCATCCACCCGGTCCCAGTCAAAGATCCGGTAAGTAAGATCAGAGGTTTGCTGGATCTCGGCCAGCAGCACCCCGGATCCGATGGCATGGATCCGGCCCGCCGGAATATAATAGATATCCCCTTTCTTTACATCCTTAAAGTTCAGGACCTCTTTCAGGGTACCCTCTCTCAGGTGTTTCAGGTACTTTCCCCGGTCAATCTCACGGTTAAATCCTACGATGAGCTGACCGTTGTCCGACCGGATGATGTACCACATCTCATTTTTCCCGTTCATGTTGTGCCTCTCCCTGGCCAGTTCATCACCCGGATGTACCTGGATGCTCAGGAAGTCAGTGGCATCAATGAACTTGATCAGCAGCGGGAATTCAATTCCGAACCGTTCATAGATCCGCTCACCCACCAGGTCTCCCATATAGACTTCCACCAGCTCCTGCAGGTTATTCCCCGCCAGGAATCCGTTCTCCACTATGGTGATATCCCCCTCTACACCTGAGATTTCCCAGCTCTCACCGGCCCGGTCAGACGCTTTTTTCCCCAGCATTTCCCTGAGCCGCGTACCTCCCCACAACTTATCTTTCAGGATGGGTGTGAATTTTATAGGGTATAATGTATTTTCCATATTTGTTTCTTTACGCTGTTAAAGTTAATACACTTTCACTATTTTCGCACTGCGCACAAAATGCGCACTGCCCACTAACTGAATAGTGATGATAACCATAGGCATAGCCGGCGGCACCGGATCGGGAAAGACCACCGTGGTTCGAAAGATCCTGGAAAAAATACCGAAGGACCGGGTGGCAGTGGTCCCGCAGGATGCATATTACCGGGACAACAGCCATCTTCCGCTGGAACAGCGGCAGCAGATCAATTTCGACCATCCCGATTCGCTTGAGTTTGAGCTGCTGGTGGAGCATATCAGACAGCTGAAAGCCGGCGAAGCGGTGCAGCAGCCTATATACAGCTACCTTACATGCACCCGTGCAGAGGAGCGTATGCCTGTGGAACCCAAAGAGGTGATCATTGTGGAAGGGATCCTGATCTATACCCACATGCCCCTGGTGAAGGAGATCGATATCAAGGTTTTTGTGGATGCCGACTCCGACGACCGGCTGGGAAGGGTGATCGAAAGGGACATGATGGAGCGGGGAAGGGATCTGAACAAGGTGCTTGACCGTTACCAGAAGACAGTCAAGCCCATGCACCTGCAGTTTATCGAACCTTCCAAGCGGTACGCCGATCTCATCATACCACAGGGGGGCATGAACGAAGTGGCGATCTCCATACTCCTGAACACCATTGAAAAGAAACTTGCCCTCTGAATGGTACAATATTTGTTTTATATATGGTAAACCTGTAAGTTTAACTTCTCATGCTGGCACGTGAACTCATATCGGATGTGGTAACCGCATTGAAGACTTCGGATTCGGGCACCAGGGCACTTTCATGGATGGAGGTGTTCCGGGTTAAGCACCTGCCCATTGTGAACCACAGGGAGTTCCTGGGGCTTATTTCCGACGGGGATATCTACGATCTGAACAACCCGGATGAACCGGTTGGGAACCACAACCTGTCGCTTCAAAAGCCATATGTAACCGAGGATCAGCATATCTACGAAGTAATTGAGCTGCTTTCGCGTCTCGAACTGACACTGGTACCCGTACTTAATCAGGAAAAGCACTACATGGGGGTGATCACCATGGAGGACCTGACCAGGAAGTTTGCCCACCTGTCGGCCATGCAGCAACCGGGCGGGATCATTGAACTGGAGATGAACCACAACGATTACTCACTGAGCGAGATCTCCCAGATCGTGGAGAGCAACAACGCCAGGATCCTGAGCCTCTATGTGGCCTCTACGGAGGACAACAGAAAACTGCGGGTAACCCTGAAGATCAACCTGACAGATATTACCTCCATTATAGAGACCTTCAACCGCTATAACTACCTGGTGGTCTCTTCCCACATGAATGATGAGGACCTGGATGAATTCTACCAGGAGCGCTTTGATGTCTTTCTTAAATATCTCAACACATAACAATGCAAGTCGCCGTTTTCGGAAGAAATTTCCCTTCCTATGCCCGTGAGAACATTGCCACCATGTTCAGTAAATTCAGTATGCTTCATGTGGATGTATGGGTCTATGAACCATTGTTTGAGTTTCTCCAGAAAAAGACAGGTCTCAGACCCAGGGTGGCCGGGCTCTACAATGATCACAGTGAGCTGCCCGCAGATCTCGATTTTCTCTTCAGCCTGGGAGGTGACGGCACCTTCCTGGAGACTGTGAACCTGGTGAGGGACACTGGGATCCCTGTACTGGGAGTCAATATTGGCCGGCTCGGTTTTCTCTCCTACATTTCTCAGGATACCCTGGGTGAATCGCTGGACAGTGTATTCAGCGGACGCTTTGATATCGAGGAACGTATGCTGCTGAAGGTGGAAACACAGGGAGGGGCAATGAAGGGCCTGGATGAGGCCCTGAGTGGCCTGGATGTGGCTTTGAACGAGGTACGCATTTACAAGCATTCCGGTTCGCTGATTACCATCCATGTGAAGGTAAATGATGAGTTTCTGAGCGCTTACTGGGCCGACGGGCTTTTGTTATCAACACCCACCGGGTCCACTGCTTATAACCTGAGTGTGGGGGGGCCCATCGTGGTGCCCGAGGCCCGCAGTTTTGTACTCTCTCCCATCGCCCCCCACAACCTGACCGTGCGGCCCCTGGTTCTTCCGGATTCAGCAGTACTGCAGCTTTCCGTGGATACCCGCGACCCGCAGTTCCAGCTGGCACTGGACTCCCGGACCGTAGATCTGGATGTGGATACGGTGGTTACCGTACGCAGGGCAGATTACACCCTGAAGATGATCCGGATCGAGAATATCAGCTTCTACAGCACCCTTCGTAACAAGCTGATGTGGGGAGCGGATAAACGTAATTAAAAATATTTGATTATTTTTATCTTTGTTAATTACAATGCGCTGGTCATGAAGAACAAATTGTGGATACCGATTATTGCCCTGCTTCTCTTTACTTCCATTGACAGCTACGGGCAGCGCTGGAAGCTGCGAAGGTATGAGGTGGATGGCTATATCGGAGGTGTCTCTTTTCAAGGCGATATCGGGCTGGCGGACCAGCCCTTTCTCAATAACTTCAACGGTTTCCGGCCCAGTATCGGCGTCATACCACGCTTCTATCTCCGGGAGGACCTGTCGGTGAGCCTGGACCTGGCCTACCTGATGTACGGGGGAAAGGACAAGGAGGGGTCCAGCCACAGTCGTGTGTATTCCTTCAACAGCCATGCCTTCCAGCATACGGCGCGGATAGAGTATATTTTCTTCGGGCTCAGCCGCCAGGCCCTTACCGGTGCCATCTATAACAGGCACGGGATGGTCAATAACTATAACAAGCTGTTTCTCTATATATTTACCGGTTTTGGCGGTGTTCTCTCCAAAGCGAAAGTAAAGGATCTGAACAATGGGGGAGAGGAACCGCTCAATAACCCCGGGTATGATCCCGGTCTGCATTACGGGATGATCTTCCCGCTGGGCGGCGGTTTCAAACTCGCCATTGATCCCCGCTGGAGCATCGGGGTGGAGATGGGGTACCAGTTCGCGCTGACCGACTGGCTGGACGGGTACAGCAGTGTTTATTCAAAGTATAACGATGCCTATTACCTGACAACGGTAAAAGCGATCTACAAGATCCGCAATACCAAGAGCGGGCTGCCCATATTTAAGAAACTTTACCGGTAACAATATT